>NZ_JACJSC010000010.1 GCF_014697575.1 Planktothrix sp. FACHB-1365
AGGTCACGGGCAGAACACCCGTTTATAGGTGTTAGGTCGAAGTCCAGCGATGGATGCAGCCGAGACACACTAACAGACCGAGGGCTTGACCTCATCTGTTTTCTTCTGATTCTCTATGCAGTCTTCAATGTTTTGTTTATATTTTTTCAATCAATTCAATCAAAAAATCAAGCCTCTTTCTAATTAATCAGAAGGAGGTTTTGTTATTTTTAAGAATATTGGTTATTTGGCTGTGATCATGAGTTCTGATTTAATCCCTGTACCTGATCCTAAAGTACCCATGTGGCGTCGTTATGCGGCTTTAGGGATTGATTTCTTGTTGGTTGGGTTACTTTGTTTTGCTTTAAGTGCTAATGGCCTAACTCTCTTATTTGTATTTATGATGAGTTGGTTAGTCTGTCGTGTTGTTGTTGTGTCTAAAAATCAAGGACAGAGTTTAGGACACTGGGCTTTTGATATACGAGTGGTTGACAGCCAATTTTACCGAACCCCTCGCCTTTTAGAACTAACAAAAAGAGAAGCGGTGATCGGGTTGGGTGCTTTTCTGTTTCTGCTCGGTTTAGGGAATCTAGCCTCTGGAAATGCCGCAATTTTGTTATTGATGCTGCCTATTATCATAGATTGTGGAGCCGTTTTATTCGATACCAGTCGTCATCCTCAGACGGTTCATGACCGTATTGGGCATACGATTGTGATTGGTAGCAGACGGGGCTACTCCCTGGATGTGAAAATCCGCTATTTTATTGACAAAGTGAAGCGAGAGATGAAATAATAAATATTTGTGCTTAAATAATCAAAACTGTTTACAATTATGGCTAAAGGTGTTCGCCTCGTTATTACTTTAGAATGTACGGAGTGCCGTACAAACTCGGATAAGCGTACTCAGGGGGTTTCTCGATATACCACAACGAAAAACCGTCGGAATACGACAGGACGCTTAGAACTGAAAAAGTTTTGTCGCCATTGTAACAAACACACGGTTCACAAAGAAATTAAGTAATGATCCGCTTGGTGTTCATTCCTGAAACACTAACGTCCACCCTTAAACCCATTTCAGCAATTCATAGAGGATTAATTTCAGCATGACTTACTTCCGTCGCCAAGTTTCCCCCATTAAACCCGGAACTCCAATCGATTATAAAGATATCGAACTGTTACGGAAATTTGTTACAGAACGCGGTAAAATCTTACCACGTCGGATTACCGGGCTGACCTGTAAACAGCAACGAGATCTGACACAAGCGATTAAACGGGCTAGAATTCTAGCTATGTTGCCTTTTGTGAACAAGGAAGGCTAATTTTATCTGTGGAAAAGGGTACTCTGATTGAGCTTAGATTACACGGGGAGCGCCGCCTCGCCGTTGCTGACCGACCTGAAGGTAAAAAACACTGGGTTGTTATTGATGAAAACCTCCTAGCTCATACGGTTCACCCTCGGCAAATTGCTTACGAGGTAACGGGGGCTACATATAAACCTGCGGATATTCCGGCGTTTACTAAAGAATTGCAACCTTATCTTGATCCGTCAAGTTTAGAGGTGGCTTGGGAAATTTTAGTGGAGCAAGGAGATACCGTAGACCCCAAAGAAATGGCTCTGCTTTTGTTTTCGGAGCAGAGTCCGCCTCAATGTTATGCCAGTTATGTGCTGTTGTCTAATGATAAACTCTACTTCAAACAGAAGGGCGATCGCTACGAACCTCGCTCTCCTAATCAAGTTGCAGAGATTAAACATCAGCAGGAAGTTGAGCAGCAAAAGCAACGAGAAGTTCAAGAATATTGGCGGAGAGTACAAAAGAGACTAGCGGGTGAAGTGGTAGAATGGCAAAATAGCGATCGTACCCGCTTGGATGCGTTAGAGCGTTTTGCACTTTATGGAGAAGAAGCTTCCAATATTGCACCCGCTTTAGAAACGTTGGCAACTTTGGAACGATCTCAAACGCCCCAAGCTGCGTTCCAACTGTTAGTAGAGTTAGGGATATGGGGTCTACATGAAAACCTATCTCTACGTCGCAGTCAAATTCCCACCCAATTTTCAACTCAAGTGCTTGAAGTAGCTCGATGTTGCTTAAATTCTCCCCCCCCTGATCCTGATGCTAACCGTTTAGATCTGACTCATCTGAAGGTGTATACCATTGATGATGAGAGTACCCGTGAGATTGATGATGGTTTAAGCTTAGAGATTTTGGAGGATGGACGACAACGAATTTGGATTCATATTGCTGATCCGACTCGTTTAATTTCCCCTGGAGATGAACTAGACTTAGAAGCTCGTCGGCGAACCACAACGGTTTATCTACCGACGGGGATGGTTCCCATGTTCCCCTCTGAATTGGCAACGGGGCCGATGAGCTTAGTTCAGGGGCAAATTTGTTGTGCCTTGAGTTTTGGTGTGATTTTGGATGCAACGGGTGGGGTACAAGAGTATAGTATTCATGTCAGTACGATTAAACCAACCTATCGCCTCACCTACGATGATGTGGATGAGATGTTGCAAATTGGCATCCAAGGGGAGCCGGAAATTGATGCTTTATCGATGTGGGCTAAACGTCGTAAGGAATGGCGCAATGCCAATGGGGCGATTAGTATTTATATGCCAGAGTCGCTAATTAAGGTGAACGGCGAGGAAATCAGTATTACGGTGTTAGAAGATTCTCCGTCCCGACAAATGGTGGCGGAAATGATGATTTTAACCGGAGAAGTCGCCGCCCGTTATGGCCAAACCCATAATTTAGCGTTACCGTATCGCAGTCAACCGCAACCGGAATTACCCCCAGAAGAAGAGTTGATGCAGTTACCACCTGGGGCAGTTCGAGCTTGTGCGATGCGGCGTTATATGCCTCGTAGCGAAGTGAGTTTAACTCCTTCCCGCCATGCCAGTTTGGCTTTGGAAACTTATACCCAGGTGACATCACCCATTCGCCGTTATAGTGATTTGTTGGCTCATTTTCAAATTAAAGCTCATCTGCGAGGAGAATCGCCTCCTTTTTCTGTGGAACAAATGCAGGAAATGGTGATGAGTTTAGGGCCTGCGGTGAAAGAAGCCTCTAAAGTTGAACGGGAAACGAATCGTTATTGGAGTTTGGAGTTTTTACGTCGTAATAGCGATGAAATTTGGCAAGCCACGATGTTACGATGGTTGCGGGAAGATGCTAATTTAGGGTTAGTGTTTTTAGAAGAGTTAGCTTTAGAATTACCGATGCGGTTTAGCCGTGCTGTAGAAGTTGGAGAACAGTTTGAGGTAAAAGTGAGTCATGTTGATCCGCGTTTGGATGTGATTCAATTTCAAGAAATTATTACTCCGACTGCTTCATCAATGGTTTAATCTTTGCCAAGGATCTGTAAAAATGATTAATATTGGCTTCTATTCTAAAAAATCAAGCCAAGGTAGAATTACAGAGCGAGATTTCCACCTATTAACTGTGAAATCAATGGAAGGAGAACGCAATGAAAACAGTGAAGTCCGTACCCCCCTCTGACCTATTTATTCCACCCGGATATCTCAATATTATGGGTTATGTGGATGAATCTGAGGTCAATGGCCCTGGATGTCGGGCGGTGGTTTGGGTTCAGGGGTGTTTGCGGGAATGTCCGGGGTGTTTTAATCCTGAGTCTTGGTCATTTAAACCTAATCAGTTAATTGCGGTTGAAGATCTAGCGGAACAAATTTTAAAAAATCCTCGAAATCAAGGGGTAACATTTTCAGGCGGCGAACCTTTTTGGCAAGCTGAACCTTTAACTCAATTAGCAAAACTGGTTAAAGCGAAAGGATTTAATGTGATGTCCTTTACAGGGTTTACTTTAGCAGAATTAAAATCTCCAGATGCCCCTCCCCACGCGCAAGATTTATTGGCAGAATTGGATATTTTAATTGATGGCCCTTATACAGAATCCTTAGCCATTCATTCTCCAAATTCTTTAGTTTCTTCTCGAAATCAACGGGTTCACGTTTTTAATCAGGAATTACAAGATCAACTCACTTGGGCTTCAGATCAAGTTGAAATTCATATTCTCAAAGATGGACGAAGAATTATTACTGGATTTCAAGGTCACATGAATTTAGATGATTAGTTGTTTACACCTATATCCATACATCATTAAGACTTTTTATCCTCAACCTAATAATAATTCGCTAAAATATAAGGCGTGAGTCAATGGGGTTGAAGGATGAATTTTACAACTGAATCTAATCCTCCGAAAATCGTTGTTGTGGGTGCAGGATGGGCAGGTTTAGGGGCAACGTATCACCTCGCTCAACAAGGTTATCCTGTGACTTTATTAGAAGCCAGTTCTTACCCAGGAGGATTAGTTGCTGGATGGAAAACCCCTGGCGGACGTTCGATTGAAGCCGGAATTCATGGGTTTTGGTATCCCTATTCTAATATATTTTCATTAGTTTATCAATTAGGTTTAAATCCCTTTACTCCCTGGACTCGTTCGGCTCAATATTCTCCAATGGGTTTAGAAGTTGAATCTCCTATTTTTCAAGATTTACCCACCTTACCAACACCGTTAGGAACGTTTATTTATACTCAATTTAAACGTTTACCTTTGAGCGATCGCTTGTCTGCTTTACCGCTTCTTTATTCTTTAATTGATTTTGATAATTCCGATGAAGCTTGGCAACGATATGATTGTATCACAGCGCGAGAATTATTCAAACAATATGGGGTATCATCGAGACTCTATCATGAAGCTTTTAACCCCATGTTATTAGTTGGGTTATTTGCTCCGGGTGAGCAATGTTCAGCCGCCGCCGCTTTAGGAATGTTGTATTATTTTATTTTAGCTCATCAACCTAATTTTGATGTGGTTTGGTGTCGGGGAACTGTCGGAGAAAAAATATTTCATCCCTGGGTAGAAAGGATTAAACAGTTAGGCGGTAAAGTGATAACAAATCAACGGGTTAGTGATTTAAAACTAGATGAATCTGGAACGGTGAAAGGAGTGGTTTGTGGAGATTTTATTCATAATGCAGATGCGGTTATATTTGCCGTTGGAATTACAGGATTAAAGAAAATATTAGCGGGATCTCCGGCTTTACAGCAGCGAACAGAATTTAGAAATATTAATAACTTATCTGCTATTGATGTATTATCAACTCGGCTTTGGTTTGACCGAAAAATTACAATTCCTCGTGCTTCTAATGCTTGTTTTGGGTTTGATACGACAACCGGATGGACATTTTTTGATCTAAATGCACTTCATGATGAATTTCAGCAAGAACCAGGAACAGTCATTGAGGCTGATTTTTATCATGCTAATCAATTTTTACCTTTACAGGATGGGGAAATTATTAACATTGTTCAAAACTATCTAACTACCTGTATTCCTGAATTTCGTTCTGCTAGTATTATTGATCAAAGTGTTGTTCGCCTTCCCCAAGCGGTTACACACTTTTTCCCCGGTAGTTATCAATATTGCTTACCTACAAAAACCAGTTTTCCGAATCTGTTTATGAGTGGAGATTGGATTATTAACCGTCATGGATCATGGTCACAGGAAAAAGCGTATGTTACGGGGTTAGAAGCTGCTAATTTAATTATTGAGCAATTTAATTTAGGTGAAAAAGCACACATTATTCCTGTTGAACGAGATGAAGATCATATTCAAGTTTTACGAGATCTTAATCAATCTTGGAGAAATTTTAGTCAATTAATGTTTCCTCATTTTGGACTTCCCTAGGGTCTGCTGATTTCCTCTTATTCTAAAAACGTAATATGCACTTTTACAAAAATATCTAATTCTCGAATAATTAGCATGACAATAAAACATTAATTTCCACAAAGCGCAATCGAGCCAAGAACTCCATCACAAAAAAATGATAAAATGTTATAATCTGATCGAACTGTTTTATCAAAAACTTGAAATAATATTTTATGGCTATGAACATTGAACAAATTGAAAAGGCAATTTTAAATCTTTCTGAACAAGATTTTAGTAAATTACGCAATTGGTTATTAGACTTAGATTATCAACAATGGGATAAACAGTTAGAACAAGATATCATAAAGGGTAAACTTGATGATATAGCCTCTGAAGCACTTGCTGAATTTGAAGCCGGAGATTATCAACAAATGTAATGCACTATACTAATCGCAAATTCTGGTTATTTTATAATGAGCTACCTGAAGATATAAAACAGATAGCAGATTATTCTTATGAATTATTAAAAACTAATCCTAATCATCCTTCGTTACATTTTAAGAAAGTTAATAAATATTGGTCAGTAAGGGTGGGAAAAGCTTATCGTGCGTTAGGAATTGAAGTCAAAAATGGAATTTTATGGTTTTGGATTGGTACTCATGCTCAATATGATAGATTAATTGGTAAATAAAAGCGATCGCATTTCAAAACCTGAACTGAGCTAGAAAAGTAATAGTTTTTGCTTCTGTAGCCAGTTAATATTAGATTGTGATAATATTAGTTAAATTTTACTAATAAATCATCAAAATATGAAAATTAAAGTCATTGTTTGGCAAGAAGATAATGTTTGGTGTGCGAGTGTTCCTGCATTACCGGGTTGTCATACTTGGGGTGAGAGTTATGAACATTTAATGGAAATGGTGAAAGAGGCGATCAAAGGTTGGTTAGAAGTTGCAACAGCCTGATGCCATGAGTCAGTAATAACCTTTGACTAGATATTAAAAACGGCACACTAACGATTAGCAAATATAAAGATTTACAAAGATTATGAAAGGAGATAAAATTAAGGTCGTATAGACGGTTCAAGCAATAAGGAATGAAAAATAAATAACTTGCACAATTACACCCTGGAAACCTTGATCTACTGTAAACTATTGCTCAATTAGTCACCTTATTGGTTTTTCATTCCTAAACATCAAGATATAGTTTATATTTTTGTCCATCTGTTTGTTAATGTTGTCATAGATCGAGTTGATTGAGGTTCCTATTAAGATAAAAGAGTAAGAATCTTCTCCAACCTAACCCTATCGTACTCGCCACAATTTAATCGTCTTGTCCAAACTCCCACTAGCTAACGTTCGACCATCGGGACTGAAGGCTACAGACCAGACATGATCTGAATGTCCGGTGAGAGTAGCAATTTGCCGTTGGCTCTGCACATCCCACAATTTAATCGTGTTGTCCACACTTCCACTAGCTAACGTCCGACCATCGGGACTGAAGGTTACAGACCAGAGCATCTCTGAATGTCCGGTGAGCGTGGAAATTTGCCGTTGGCTCTGCACATCCCACAATTTAATCGTGTTGTCCGAACTCCCACTAGCTAACGTCCGACCATTGGGACTAAAGGCTACAGAGTTGACAAAACTTGAATGTCCGGTAAGCGTGGAAATTTGCCGTTGGCTCGCAACATCCCACAATTGTATCGTTTTACCACTCCCACTGGCTAACGTCCGACCATTGGGACTAAAGGCTACAGAGTTGACATCATATGAATCTACAGTAAGAGTAGCAATTTGCCGTTGGCCCCACAAATCCCACCATTTACGTTGACTCTGTACATCCCACAATTTAATCGTCTTGTACACCTTACACCCACTGGCTAACGTCCGACCATCGGGACTGAAGGCTACAGACAAGACATGATGTGAATGTCCGGTGAGGGTGGAAATTTGCCGTTGGCTCTGCACATCCCACAATTTTATCGTTTTGTCATCGCTCCCACTGGCTAATGTCCGACCATCGGGACTGAAGGCTACAGATCTGATAACCTCTGAATGTCCAGTGAGCGTGGCAGTTTGTCGTTGGCTCTGCACATCCCACAATTTTATCGTGTTAATTATGCCATCCCCACTCGCACTAGCTAACGTCCGACCATCGGGACTAAAGGCTATAGACCTGACATAATCTGAATGTCCGCCAGTGAGAGTTAATGGGGTGAGAGGATTTTGATTTGTCCAGATTTCATTCATTATCGAGTTATATATAATTGGTTAATGAGAATCAAAGATTAAAAAGTATTGCCCACCTTACCAATCTAATTATGTATCTAACTATTAAAAATGTTCTTTATAGCCATAATGTTTTCCAGTGTCTGGATGCGTTTTGCATTCTAGCTTACAACCTAAAGTAAACTGCTCTGTTTGATCTACATCTAATCGGTATTGTGTACCAATTGAATTAGCCACATCTGGATCGGTTTTCTTCACAGGTTTAATTGTTAATATCCGAGATTCTTTATCACAAGTTTCTAGCAATACTTCATCATCAGCTAAAGGAAAATGATCGTGCAATAAGCAGATTCCAAGACGATGAATGTTATCATATCGCTGAAGAATACTGCGAATTTCATTAAAGCAAGCTATATCTTTATCAGAGATAGGAGTTACTTCATCAATATCAGGTAAACTTACTCTGTTTGTTAATTGGTTAGTTGTAGAGTTCATGATTATAGTTGATATTTAGTATGTGTTCAAAATCAATAAAGCATAATCAAATCAAATAACACAACAATAAAAGTTCGGATTTTATCGGTAGATTTGTTACAAAAGATTAAGCAAAAGATCGAAAAAGTTCGGAAAATATCGGATCAAAGTTAAGCTATAATGCTTAAAATATTTATCTGGTATAGTTTTGATGAATGTAAATGAAGTGTTACAATTTGTGGATCGGCTAGTTGTTGAAAAAATGGGAAGACACCTCAATGATGTGGAAAAAGCCGTAGTTGAGGGAACTTGGCAAAGACAAAGTTATAATGATATTGCGGAGAAATGTCATATTACAGAAGGTCACGCTGGTGATATTGCGTCTGAATTATGGCAATTACTATCTGAAGCTTTAGGTGAAGATATAAAAAAATCTAATTTTCGTTCAACATTAGAAAGAATCAGCATTGGAGAATCTCAAAATCCTAATATTTGTATTGCTAATAATAATTACTTTTTTGGATCACAAATAATTAATGAGCCTCTTAGAAAAAGTAAAGAAAGTGATACAAATACTAAATCTCAATCATCTTACCACGATTTGACCTTAGCTCCTAAAATAATTAAATTTTATAACAGAGAAACTGAATTAAAAACCCTTTCTAATTGGATTTTAAATCAAAATACACCTTTAATCTCAGTCTTAGGACGATCAGGAATAGGTAAAAGTTACTTGGTTAGAAGATTTATTGATTTAAACTTAGAACAATTTGAAGTTATTATTTGGAGAAGTTTAAAATATCCAGAATCTTCAGATTTATTAATTGATGATTTACTCAATATTAGCCAAAAAAATATTAAACCTAATAACCATAATAAATTAAAACAATTATTTGATATTTTTAGAGATAAACAATGTTTAATTATTCTTGATGATGTGGACAACATCTTTATCAATAGTCAATTGGCAGGACAATACAAGACTGAATATCAAGATTATCAAAACTTTTTTACTAAAATTATTGAAACAGAAAATCAAAGTCATGTAATTTTAATAAGTCAGGAAAAGTGTAAAGAGATGGAATGTTTAGATGAGGAATTATATCCCGTTAAATGCTTAGAGTTATCAGGTTTAGCTCATGTAGAAATTCTAAGAGATATGGGTTTAAAAGATGAAAATCTTTGGTTAAATTTAATCAATTTATATGAAGGAAATCCTTTTTATATTAAAAATATCGCTAACTCAATTAAAAATGTTTTTGATGGTTATGTGGGTGAATTCTTAGCCGAGAATGAATTAGTAATCCCTAAAGATATACAAACAAATTTACAACTATTATTTAATAGATTATCACCGATAGAACAAAAAATTGTAATCAAATTGAGTGATTCTGAACAGCTTGTATCCAGAGAAGATTTAAAAACAAGTTTAGATTTATCTTCAACAGATTTAATTAATAGTTTAGAATCCTTACAACACAGATATTTAGTAACGAAAATAACAGGAGATAAAATTAGGTTTAAATTATCGAACGTTTTCAAAGAATATATGAAAAATTGTAGTAAAAATAGCTGTTAAATTTCTTGCCATTCCCTAGCGTCAACAAATAAAGATAAATACTTTTTGGTGCAGAATCTAATAAAATAACTTTACTCATTAAATTGAAACATCCTCTAAAAATTCAATAATTTTTAAAGTTTCTTTTTGTTCATTTTTATCATCTAATTCAGCCCAAGACTCAAATAATTGTTTGATTTTTTCTGAATTTTGCTCACTATTATTAATTTGATTAATAGCATTATCCCAAGCATTAATAGAGATCTGTTTTGTCAGCAAACTTTGACGGAATAAACGCACAAAATTTAATAATTCAGGTATATATTCTTCTGGAGTTTGTTCAATTTCTGTTAATAAATCAAGCCGTTGTTTTGTTGCTGTAATCTTATAATTATCCATCATTATTTACCTCGATTTTTCAAATTTTGGCTAAGGTAACTTCATAAAAAGTGATCTTTTTAGACTTATTCCTAAAATTATACTACTTTATTATCGCAGGAGCAATAGCTAAAGTATAGCAGGAAGTCGAAAAATAATCACAATAGATGTTACTCATTAACATAATTTTCTTCTACAAATTTAAACGGGATTTAAAATTCACAACAGAACCAATAACAGCGATCGCAGGGGCTTCAAAACCTGTTTCTTCTACTTTTTGAACAATGGTTTCTAAAGTTCCAATTAACTCTTCTTGATCCGGTCGAGTTCCCCAGCGAATTAACGCCACAGGAGTTTCTGGAGACTGTCCAGCTTCGGTTAACTGTTGAATAATATAGGGTAAATTGTGAACTCCCATATAAATAACGATGGTTTCTGAACCTTTGGCGAGTGCTTCCCAATTCACAGAAGGTCGATATTTTCCTGCGGTTTCATGACCGGTTACAAAGGTAACAGATGAACTATGATCTCGATGGGTTAAGGGAATTCCCGCATAAGCAGGAGCCGCAATTCCTGATGTAATTCCGGGTACAACCTCAACGGGAATACCCGCTTGAATTAAATCTTCCATTTCTTCACCACCGCGACCAAAAATAAACGGATCTCCTCCTTTTAACCGCACCACAACGGCATGAGTTTGAGCCTTTTCAATTAACAGTTGAGTAGTTTCTTCTTGTAATAATGAGTGTCGTCCCCGTCGTTTTCCCGCATGAATTTTTTCCGCTTGCGGGTTAATTAAATCTAAAATTTGAGGACTGACTAAGGCATCATAAATGACGACATCTGCAAATTCTAATAAGGTTTTTCCTTTAATGGTTAATAAGCCGGGGTCTCCTGGCCCTGCACCGACAAGATAGACCTTACCTAAACAGTGTTGAGGTTGATTCATAGTCACTTTACTCAAATCTTAGTTCGTTGAAAAGGGAGTTAAACAAATTAACTGTATCTTTCGAGGCGATGGGTTTGCTATGTTGTTTAATTACCGATAACTGAATGGATGATTTTACTCACTGATTTAACACAACCTGGTAATACAAATCTGTAATTAAAGATAACTTTTTTTACAGTAGCAATTTTTCCTAGAGGGAAGAACAGTATAGAGGGGGAGAAAACCAGAACCTTTAAGGCGAATTTTCTCGGTTTCGGTTGAGCGATCGCACCTCAACTATTCTCGTTCCTGAAAGATGATAATTATAGAATAATACGAAACGGTAGTGATTTTGTCATGTTTTAATCATTTTCATCTACAAACTGTAGAGCTTCGATCAATTGAGAACCTGGGGAGGGAGGTAGAATGGGAGTGGGAGGAATAGAGGTTAGGTCATCCCTTTGGCAAATTCCGCCGACCTGCACCATAGAACCTTCTATTTTAACGATAAATAATGCACCCGAATAACTTTTAATCCGAGGAAGGTTTGCGGAAACTTCAAATAATACTTGCTCCGATTCCACTTTCATTTTATATTGAATGCACCCATTAATATTAAGTTAATTTTCCAGCTATTTTTTGATTTTATTTATTTGAGGAATTTCATTGATTCCATCAATTGAGCATCAAGGGGACAGCGAACTTGATAAAAGTTGGGAAAAGGAGGTTGAATGGGAGTTGGAGCCGTAAAGGAGGAGCGAGGACTTTTACAAATTCCTCCCACCAGGATAACGGATTGATTGTTCTTAATCTTAAAGATCGCGCCAGAGTAACTCACCCGTCGCCAAATAATAGGAATCGCTTCAAAAAATACTCGATCTGACTCTACCGTCATTTTAAATTGATAGGTTCCGATACCTTTTGAAGTCCCTCGATATAGATTTTCTAAGTTAGGAGTAAATTTACCATATTTTCTCAATTGTTGATTTTGATTTTTAATTAAACTCCTTAAAATTGATCTACCTTGTGCTTGTTGACCTCTGCGAATTTTATTATCAAAGTGAAAAAAGCCTAGAGTAACCAGGATTAATAATATACTTGAACAAGACAAATATATCCATTTTTTTTGAGAATTTAAAAGAGTAAATTTTGACATATTTGTGATCCTAGATTGGATAATAAAACAGAAATTTTTCATGAATGATGCTAAATTTAATATAACGGTTATCAATTAAAAATGGATAAAAATTTACTATAATATAACTTAGTTTATTAAAGTTAACTCAACGTTTGCACGCGCAACTGAAGTCGGGGAGGTGAATATAGTGCTCCCCATGATGGGTTATGACTTCGGAGTCAAACCTGAAACCCTTTCACTTCTTACTGTTCCCTGTTCCCTGTTCCCTGTTCCCTGTTCCCTGTTCCCTTGCTATAGCTAACAGCTTAAGGAAAATGAATATTGACCAATTGGAAATTTTATTAGTCGTGTCAGAACAAGGAAGCTTTTCAGAAGCAGCATTAAGTCTAAGTATCTCTCAATCTGCTGTGAGTCGAGCGATCGCAGCCTTAGAAGATGAACTGGGTGTCCCCTTGCTGCTGCGAGGACGGTTTGGTGCTCGTCCCACCCTAATAGGAGAACGGGTAATGCTACACGCCCAAAAAATCTTAGAACTGCGTGAAACCATTGATTATGAAGTCAATTTAGAAAAAGGCTTACAGCGAGGAAAAATTCGGGTTGCATCCTTTCGCAGCGCCGCAACTCACATCCTTCCCTCAAAAGTTGCTCTATTTCGGAGCCGTTTTCCCAATGTAGAAATCACAATTACCGAAACCGATCCGTTAGGAATTGAACAAGCTTTACGAACAGGTCAAGTCGATATTGGCTTAGTTCCGCTACCCCGTTCTGAAGAATTTCAAACCTGGGAAATAGCCAGAGATGAATATGTGGTGTTGCTCCCTAGCTGTGTCGGTCACATTCCCGAAACCTTAACCTGGGAAGAACTTTCAACCTACTCTTTTATATTATTTAATTATGCCGAATGTACCTCTGCGGTGCGTGAACATTGGGCAAAATGGGGCCAATCGTTAAAAGTCGCCTATCAAATTAAAGAAGATTCAACCATTGTTAGTATGGTCGCCCAAGGCTTAGGAGCCGCAATTTTACCTCGTTTAGCCGCCTTACCCATTCCTCCCCAAGTCCAAGTTAGAGCCTTACCTGCTCCCTTAGAACGAGTGATTGGTGCTGCGATCTGGTCAAATGGCTTCCATGTTCCGGCCGTTTTCGCCTTTCTCGATGTCTTAAGAGGAACGGGAGTATTTTTAAAGTAGAGGAATAGAAGTGTTGAGTGTTAACCGTCAACCGTCAACACTCAACCATCAACATCTAACTAGCTTTATCTAGGATCTCGGTTTGAAGACTCCCATTACACCGCCAGGTTAACGGTGAATAAAGATGAAAAACCGAGCAACAAAACCAGATTGGCACGACATAGAAACAGTTGACACAAAAACAGAAACTTGTGTTAACCTAGATTTAGGTCGAGATAGGTAGCATAAATGCTGGTTTTAGAATTTAAAGTTAGAGCCGCATTGCAACAACGTAAGGCAATAGATGAAGCGATTCGTACAGCCCAATTCGTCCAAAACAAATGTTTAAGATATTGGATGGATAACAAAGGGGTTAATAAGTACGATTTGAACAAATATTGTCGTGTATTAGCTCATGACTTTAAATTCGCGTCGGAACTGAATTCTCAGGCTAGACAATCTAGCGCCGAAAGAGCATGGTCAGCTATTGCTCGATTCTATGATAATTGCAAGCGGAAAGTTCCTGGCAAAAAAGGTTTCCCTCGTTTCAAGAAAAACTGCCGTTCGGTTGAATACAAAACAACCGGATGGCAATTAAATTTAGAAACCCGTAAAGCCATTACCTTTACTGACAAGAAAGGGATTGGACGGTTACGGTTAGTAGGAAGCTATGATCTACATTTTTACCAACCCGAACAAATTAAGCGAGTTCGATTAGTTAGACGTGCAGACGGCTATTATTGTCAATTTCTGATTTCAATTGACGTTAAGATTCAATCTAAACCAACTAATAAAACAATTGGTTTAGATGTAGGGTTATCTGCTTTTTATACTGACGACCAAGGTAATAAAGTAGACAACCCTAAATTCTTGAGAAAGGGAGAAAAGAAAATTAAGCGGTTGCAGAGACAACTTTCTCGAAAACAGAAAGAGTCTAATAATCGCAAAAAAGCCAGACAGCGATTAGCTAAGTCCCATCTAAAAATCAGTCGGCAACGAAAAGAGTTTTGCAAACGAGTTGCATACTCCGTCATCCACTCTAACGACGTGGTAGCCTACGAAGATTTAAGGATAAAAAACTTAGTGAAAAATCATTGTCTAGCTAAGTCAATTAATGATGCAGCTTGGTATCAATTCCGTATTTGGTTAGAATATTTTGGGAGAAAGTACGGCAAGGCTACTATCGCTGTTCCTCCTCAATATACAAGCCAAAACTGTTCAAATTGCGGAAAAATCGTCAAAAAATCCCTATCAACAAGAACCCACGTTTGTAGTTGTGGATGTCAGTTAGATAGGGATGAAAATGCTGCAAAAAACATTTTAAGAATTGGATTAAGTACGGCAGGACATACCGGAACTTTCGGTTTAGAACCGATAAATGCTTTGGGAGAATTGACCTCTACTTTAACGGGAACAATCCTGTTGGGGCAAGTCGATTCGTTGAACAAAGAATCTCCCGTCACATTGCTTTGCGATTGACGTTGAGAGTGTCAATTACGTTTAGCACCGATCATGCGTTCAACACTCATGGCTCCCACGCCCAAAATCACTAAAGCCATCCCATAAATTTGCTGCTGTTTAATGGATTCACCAATAATCCAGAAGGCAAACAACGCCGTTAAAGCTGGCCCCGTAGTTCCGATAATCGAGGCTAAGGAAGCTCCCGCCGAACGAATGGCAAAATTGTTTAATAAATAACTCGATAGGGTGAGAACCCCTAAAACAACGCCACCGATGATTAACCCGTTCCAAACACCCGGTTCAATACTAATCCCTAAATTATCGGGTAATACCATTAAGCTCACGGCTGAAAACACAAAGATAGCCGCAAAGTTCACCAAACTAAAGGGAATCGGATGAAGTTTTCCAGCCGCCACTTGTGTCAACAATACATAACCCGCAAATGCTATACCTGCACAGATTGCAGCGATCACACCTACCTGTACATTACCCATAGCAATATTAGGATTTCGGGCTGGTAAACACAGAATACCTCCAGCCAAAATCGTAATCATGGCAATCACTCGGATTAACGTGGGTCGATCTCCAAATAAACCCCAAGAAGCAATTACCGTAACAATGGGGTAGATAAAGAAAATCGTAATCGCAATTCCGGTTGGAATTTCACCAATTGCGACATAAATAGCGACTTGAGATAAAAATAAGAAAAATCCACTCCCAATCACCGTCAGCATTAAGCGACGATCACCAGACTGAAGAAAACGTCGGAGATCCTGCCAAACTGGGGGATACAAAAACGTTGCCACAATCGGCATCAGTCCCATGACCACAATCATGCGGAGTAACAAAATTAATAAGGAATTTCCGATGCCAGGAGAAATAATTCCTTCCAGCGAAAATAAACCCAAGATTTCACGGGGTTGTGGCCCTTTGAGGATAATCTTGAGACAGACGTTAAATAACGACAGGGATACGGCCGATAGTAACGCTAAAAATAAGCCCAATTGCACCGGAGAAGAGGGTTTTGCCCCGGAAGGAGCGGTTTCCGGTGGCTTCGTTAGGGTCGTCTTCCCTGGGGGAAGGGCTTCAGGACGTCCGCTTGATAATTCTCGTCTGGAACTCTCTCCCCGCAGGGTTGAAGTTTCAGCCTGTTGCTCTAAACGAGCAACAATAGTTTCTAGCAAAGCTTCGGCTTGCTGTTCCAGGGTTTGCATATTGTTCAAGCGTCGAGATAGGTCACTTTGGTAGTGACTTAATTCCTGCTGTAACGCCTGAAATGTATGGTTGAGGCTTGTTTCCAAAACCGCTTCCAATTGTCGATTATTAAAATTTTCATCCCCCAGATCAGACAGGGGAACCAATCCACTGGGATCGGTTGATAATAGAGGTGGATCGCTGGCTGCTTTGATTTGATTAATCCGAGCGATCAAGGCTTGTTCGACATTACGAGCAACAATTTGGGTCAGTTGTTTCAGCCAAGCTGGATTGGGAGGAATGCGATCGGACAGCGTTTGGAACTGCTGAGATTGCAGTCGCCGATATTCCGTTTGCAAGCTGTCAATATCCTCAATTAGGCGATCTTTATCTGCTTGGAGTCGTTGAATGTCCTGAGACATTTGTTCCTTCATTTGCCGATGAAACGCTTCCAACTCCTGCATCACCGAATTGAGGATTTCGTCTGCTGGTCTGGTTTCTCCCGATCCCAAGGGTGGCGGTTGATTGTCCTGTGTCCCCATTCGTGATTAACCTCTTATCTATCTGCTCATTCAGCTATTCCGCCACTCATACCCACGCTGCCTGTGTCCCGGTTTCACAATCTGACTCCGATAAAGGCACAACGGGAAAAATGGCGACTGGGGTAAAATTGCCCCAAAGCCTGGTAGAGACCAAGCATGGTCGGTCTCTACACAATAGCTTATTCTCTAATGATTCACCAAAAATATCAGCAAAATCGCGTCCTTGTATAGTCCTAGATTTGCCAAATCCGATCTCCTAAACAACTTTTAGGAGCCTGTTGCTAATTCAGGATCAGGTTATTGATTCCATCACTTTAAATAGAATCGCACTCAGCAAAGCTGCGGTGGGAACCGTAATCACCCAAGCTAAAATAATAGAACGGACTGTATCTAACCGCACAGATTTTCCACCTTGCACCAGTCCAATTCCCACGACCCCTCCGACTAAAGCATGGGAAGTAGAAACCGGAAGTCCTAAACGAGACGCTAATAATACGGTTGTTGCTGTTGCTAATTCTGCACAAAACCCTTCACTCGGAACGAGGGAAATAATATTTTCTCCTACGGTCTTAATGACGTTTTTACCCCAAATCGCTAATCCTGTGACAATCCCACTACCTCCTAAGAGTAACAGCCAAGTGGGAATTTCAATATCGACTAGAGGAACAGAACCCGTTTTGATGACTGCTAAAATTGCAGCTAAGGGCGCAATTGTATTACCCACATCATTTGACCCGTGAGCAAAGGCAACAAAACAGGCACTAATGACCTGAAATTGAGCGAGTTGTTTTTCTATCCCTGGAAATTTTTCGGGTCTGGAATTAGAAATAGAAAGGTTCTGTTGTTGTTCCAATTGTCGCCAACTGATCCAGGTTAAACTGACCGCAGCTATTCCCCCAATGGCTAAGGGAATATCATGAACAGGCAGTGTCCACCCCCACTGATTTAAGGTGTTTTGTAGGGGGGAACTCAAAATCGGGAAGACGATCACCCCAAAAATTGCGATTAAGGCACTACTCAACCAAGGAATCCATTCTCGAATTTGATTATGGGGATCGGGTTGATCTAAAATCCAACGCTTGATTAAGGTGTAAAATAAGGCGGCAATTATCCCACTCATCAAGGGTGTGAGTAACCAGGTGAGGGAAATCAAACCAATAATAGGCCAGTCTACGGCTTTCAGTCCGGCGGCAATTGAACTAAATCCAGCGATCGCTCCGACAACCGCATGGGACGATGATACGGGTAATCCATAACGGGTGGCAATTTGTAACCACAATCCGGCAGAAATCAACACCGATACCATGCCAATCACAAACTCTTGAGGCATTGAGATAAAGACTTCTGGATTAACAACCCCCGTTGCTAAGGTTTTAGAGACTCGTTCTCCAAACAACACCGCTCCGGTAAATTCTAAAATCCCGGCGACAATAATCGCTTGTTTCAGGGTCAAAGCCTTGGAACCCACCGATGTCCCCATGGAGTTAGCCACATCATTTGCCCCTAAATTACAGGCAACATAGAAGGCTAACCCACATAACAGAATGATTGGTACGATTGAATCCATTTTGGTGACTGTTAGCGGTTGATGGTTGATGATTGCAAAAGTGATCCTTGTCCGTTGCCCCTGATAACTGATAACTGATAACTGATCACTGATTTGATATAGATTTTACAATCCGTTTTGATCTATAATAGGGGCTTGTGAGTTTTGGAAAATCATTATGAAGGCGGAAGAAATTATCCGTACTATTGAAACGGAAGAAATTGAAAACCTGCGGCAACAACTCAATAAACCCGATCTCCCCGACATTTATGTGGGCGATACGGTGAAAGTTAGTGTGAAGATTCAAGAAGGCGGTAAAGAACGCATTCAACCTTATGAAGGCGTTGTGATTGCCAAACGTCATGGCAGCATTAACGCCACCATCACCGTGCGTAAGATTTTTCAAGGCGTCGGGGTTGAGAGAGTCTTCTTAATTCATTCTCCTAGAATTGTCAGTATTAAAGTTCTGCGTCGTGGGAAAGTGCGTCGGGCAAAACTCTACTATCTGCGCGACCGTGTGGGTAAAGCCACTCGCGTTAAACAACGCTTTGATCGCAGTCTATAACGGACTCAACTCCCGACCATCTAGGATTCCCCTAGAGATTTTCGGAAAATTTTTTAACTAAAGTCTGCAAGTTGTGTTAAGCTAGATAAGGTAAAAGATCAGCCACTTCGCTATGCGCTCTTAGTTCAGTTGGTAGAACGCAGGTCTCCAAAACCTGATGTCGGGGGTTCAAGTCCTCCAGGGCGCGCTGGATACCTCCAATGCCCAGACGAAAGGAAATCTTGCGTCTGGGCATTGTTCCGAAAAGCAACAAGTCGGAACATTGTGTTGAGGAATTCAGTGTCAGCACCCCGCACTGAAGTGAAGGGGTTTCGTGCCTCTAACTTTAGTTAGTTGACCAGCCTAAGTCTTATTAATTGACTACGTTTTTTGAGTCAAGACACCCTGTTGGATGCGTAGCTAGTCCCTGGCTCTGTCGTTAGTAGTTAAACAGTTTTACGAGGGGTAAGACAGTGCTACTAGCCTAAAAAGCTCTTAAAACCTTGGCGTTCGCGTAGCGTGTGCGAAGCACTCAGCTAACTTTACCCTAGAAATAGGAGTTAGGAGGGCTACCATACCCTCCTCCCTGAAAGGGGAAATATAAAGCCTAACTAGAAGTTAGTGGTTTCTACCCATTTTTCTGATGATAGTTTAAAGAGTTTGGGCGGATGTGTTACCCTCTTTCAGTTAAGATCAGGATCAGATACCGTAAGATCGCAAGGGGAGTTCATGGTGGTCAACAAGAAAGAAGAAGTTGGAGGTCAAGAAACAACTTCTGGCTTTAACGCTTCTACGTTCCTCAAAGAAACGAAAGAGGAATTGGACAAAGTAGTCTGGCCAAGCCGACAGCAACTCTTAAGTGAGTCGGCGGGCGTATTGTTGATGGTCACTCTTTCGGCTAGCTTGATCTATTTAGCAGACAACTTCTTTCGTTGGGCGTCGGGGCAAATCTTCGGATGACTTTTACATCGGACGAATCACAACATTCAGACCTCATGGCAGATACAGACGAACGTTCCCAGGAGTTTTCACCGGGAGAGCGTCGTTGGTATGCTGTTCAGGTGGCTTCTGGCTGTGAAAAACGAGTCAAAGCGAACCTGGAACAACGGGTACAAACCTTGGATGTTGCGGATCGGATTTTGAAGGTGGAAATCCCACACACCCCAATGATTAAACTGCGGAAAGATGGCAGTCGTCAACACGGTGAAGAGAAAGTATTTCCGGGTTATGTTCTCATTCAAATGAGGCTAAAATGGAATAACGAACTCAATCGCTGGGAAATTGACGATGAAGCTTGGCAGGTGGTCAAGAACACGCCACACGTGATTAATTTCGTTGGGGCGGAACAAAAACGGCATTCGGGTCGGGGTCGAGGTCACGTTAAACCTCTACCATTGAGCCATGCTGAAGTGGAGCGTATCTTCAGACAAGCGCAACAACAGGAACCGATTGTCAAGGCAGCAATGGCAATAGGGGATCATATCATTGTCCTTTCAGGGCCGTTTAAAGACTTTGAAGGAGATGTGATTGAAGTCAGTCCAGAACGCAGTAAGCTCAAAGCGTTACTGTCAATTTTCGGACGAGATACCCCAGTAGAATTAGAGTTTACTCAGGTTGAAAAACAAGGCTAAGGCTAAGGAATGGCAAAAAAAGTTGTAGCAGTTATTAAGTTGGCGATTACTGCGGGCAAAGCCAACCCTGCACCTCCCATTGGCCCCGCTTTGGGTCAACACGGGGTGAATATTATGGCGTTCTGTAAAGAATATAACGCCAGAACCGCAGATAAAGCAGGTCTTGTAGTTCCGGTGGAAATTTCGGTTTTTGAAGACCGGAGTTTTACCTTTGTTCTGAAAACCCCTCCGGCTTCGGTGTTAATTCGCAAAGCCGCAGGTATTGAACGGGATTCAGGGGAACCGAACCGCAAGAAAGTGGGCAAAATTACGCAAGCTCAGTTACGAGAAATTGCCGAAACAAAAATGCCCGACCTGAACGCAAATGATGTGGACGCTGCTATGAAAATTGTGGCAGGAACCGCCCGCAACATGGGAGTTACCATTGTCGATTAAGGCGACTTCAGGCGTTGGTTGAATACTTTGATTTAAGTTAACCCTTTAATGGGGGAGAAGTGTACCTTCGTTAATCACCCCAGGAGATTAGAGAATGACAAAAAAAGTATCTCGTCGATTACAAGAACTCAGAAAAAAGGTTGAAGAACGGCCCTATGAACCTTTAGAAGCTATTAAACTGTTAAAGGAAACCGCTACAGCTAAGTTTCCTGAAGCAGCCGAAGCTCATATTCGTTTAGGGATTGACCCCAAATATACAGATCAACAACTGCGGACAACCGTGACCTTGCCCAAAGGAACGGGCCAAGTGATCCGGGTGGCGGTATTAGCCAAAGGTGAAAAAGTCACGGAAGCTCAAAGTGCAGGGGCTGATATTGTTGGCTCAGAAGATTTAATTAATGATATCCAGAAAGGAATGCTGGATTTTGACTGCTTAATTGCCACACCGGATATGATGCCTCAAGTGGCAAAACTGGGACGGCTGTTAGGGCCTAAAGGCTTAATGCCCTCTCCAAAAGGGGGAACGGTGACGATGGATGTCGCCCAAGCGATCGCAGAATTTAAAGGCGGGAAACTAGAATTTCGGGCTGATCGGACTGGGATCGTTCATATTATGTTTGGGAAAGCCGCGTTTTCTGCGGAAGATTTGCTGGTGAACCTATCGGCTCTGCAAGAATGTATTGACCGTAACCGTCCTTCGGGGGCAAAAGGTCGTTACTGGCGCAGTGTGTTTATTGCCGCCACAATGGGGCCATCTATTGAAGTGGATATTACCGCACTGCGAGAACTAAAAATTGGGGATGTGGCTTAAAGCTGGAAAGTGGAACAGGCAAGATGCCTGTTCCACTTTCCACTTTCCCCAAGATTTTTACAAATTTCCTTGACAAATTCAATAAAATATGCAATGATAAAAAATTGCGTATTTAAACCAATAAACGGCTAACTCACCGCAGACAGCAGGGGCAAAACGCTTAATGTCCTGCCGAGGTTAAACGAGTTTAAAGCTAAACAATTATAGGGTCAGTAACAGACTAACAGGAATCTGTGTGTCTTTATCCTGAATGTTTAAGTTTTAAGTTTTGACCTCGGTAAAAAACCGAGGTTTTTTATGGCGAATTCGCGCTCTGTCGCGTCGGGGAAGAAGTCAATCATTGTCGGTTATCACATCACCTTAAAGGGATGAACATGAACCGCAATGTCACACGGAGGTTCCACAAGAATGGGAAGAACCCTAGAAAATAAACAAGCAATTGTTGCCGAACTCAAAGAAACGCTCAAAGATTCACAACTGGCAATTGTGATTGACTACAGCGGCTTGTCCGTTGCAGAAATCACCAATTTACGGCAACAGCTTCGTCCCTCCGGTAGTGTTTGCAAGGTGACAAAAAATACCTTAATGCGAATTGCTATCGAAGGTCAAAGCAACTGGCAGCCTTTGACGGAGTTGCTGAAGGGTTCCAATGCTTTTTTATTAGTCAAAGAGGACTTTGGTAGTGCCATTAAAGCTTACCAAGCGTTCCAAAAGGCTTCTAAGAAAACGGAAGTTCGCGGCGGCGTTATGGAAGGCCGGCTGCTGAGTGAAAGTGATGTTAAAGCATTAGGAGATTTACCCTCCAAAGAGCAACTTATGGCTCAAATCGCTGGTGCTATTAATGGTGTGGCGACCAAACTGGCCGTTGGGATCAACGAGGTTCCGGGGTCTTTGGCACGCGCTCTCAATGCCTATGCCGAAAAAGATCAAAATGGCTCAAACGACGAAGCTGTATAGTTTCTCGGATAAGCTTTGCTTTGGCAACAAGTATCAAACAAAAACGTTACATTGTCTAGGAGTTTAAAGAATGTCTGCAACTACTGATCAAATTCTGGAACAACTGAAGTCTTTAACGCTGTTAGAAGCGTCTGAATTAGTTAAACAAATTGAAGAAGCTTTCGGGGTAAGCGCAGCCGCTCCCGTCGGTGGTTTCATGATGCCGGCTGCTGGTGCTGGCGGTGCCGCAGCAGCAGAAGAAGTTGAAGAGAAAACAGAATTTGATGTTGTTCTGGAAGAATACCCGGCTGATAAGAAAATTACAATTCTGAAAGTGGTGCGTGAACTGACGGGTTTAGGTCTGAAAGAAGCTAAAGATTTAGTGGAAGCTGTACCTAAAGCGGTTAAAGAAGGTACTAACAAAGATGATGCTGAAGCAACAAAGAAAAAACTGGAAGAAGCGGGTGCTAAAGTTTCCGTTAAATAATTTTAACGTGGCTTAATTTTAGTTTTTTAGTTCGTTCCTCGCCTGGTTTCTAATTCAGAAATCAGGTTTTTTATTCTCGTAGGGAATAGTAAGCAGTGAATGAGTTTGTTGCTATTTTTTCTCTAATATTTCTGTTTCCAATTAATAGCTATCATTCCCTAAGAAAAACTCAAAGAATGATAGCTGATAATATGAATTATTTTTGGTTTTTTTGCGGATGAAATGGCTTTCGGAAAGACTTTTTAATTGGGAGGAACAATTGGGTCATCTTCACCGGTTTTCTGGATTTGAGACAGAATGATGAAGGGTTGAGATGTTTGAGGTCTTTTAACAATAGAATAGACCCCTAAACTAGCATTTTCAAAATTTTCAGGCAATAAAATACTACCGTTAACAATACTAGATAACAGAAGAGTGAACATAACTTTGCAAGTCTCCATTGAAGTGAAATACAGCACCAAAAATGTGCATAACAAAACTTTCTGTTGCTTTCATCGGCTGTGTATAGACCAGGTGCAGCAGAAATTGATGAAAAATCCGGTATAGAAACGTTACGCCTAAAAATTGTCTGTTGAGAACAGGGGAGACAAGATTAGGGATGGATAGACTTGAAAGATGAGTGGTTGTTCGGTAGCAGATCGAAAATAGCAGAGCAAACTCATCACTTTGAGTTTGATAGGTCTATTACCAGTTTAAGCGGAATTCTACTTTTGCACAAATGATAATTTTCTGAAACTATAGCGAGGAACAGGGAACAGGGAACAGGGAACAGGGAACAGGGGGGAAAAGAAAATAGGGAATGAGTTTGCTGGATTTAGAAGTGTCCTAACTGCAATGGGTAGTGCTATATTGTCTAATCTTATATTTTAATTAAAATCACCATAAATAAATGTAAATTTTCCCTAAATATCGCCTAAAACCCTTTAAAAACAGCATTTTTATCAAACGGTATCTAGGGTTACTCTTAATAAATTTGGTAAAATCTACTATAATTAAAGTATTGAGTTCACCTAGGATATGACGTTATGAGTACCGCCCTGTCTCCCCTTAAGTTTCAGGAAGTTTGGGAAGACCCCGACCTGAATTTTACCCCCGATGATTATAGTCTATTGACCGACCTCTACCAACTGACAATGATTGCCTGTTATACCGGGGAGGGACTCGACCAACGACAAGCCAGTTTTGAACTGTTTACGCGCCGTCTACCGGAAGGGTTTGGCTATTTAATTGCCATGGGACTCGCCCAAGCCCTCGACTATTTAGAGCAATTCCGCTTCAGCGAGGCTCAACTTCACAGCCTACAGTCTACGGGACTATTTACCCACGCCCCCCAGAAGTTTTGGTCACTATTGGCTACCGGACGCTTTACCGGGGATGTGTGGGCGGTGTCGGAAGGGACAGCTATTTTTGCGAACCAACCTTTCTTGAGAATAGAAGCGCCCCTCTGGCAAGCTCAGTTAATCGAAACTTATCTATTAAATACAATTAATTACCAAACCTTAATTGCGACCCGGGCAGCCCGGTTGCGGGATGTGGCAGGGCCAACAGCAACGTTATTAGAATTTGGCACAAGGCGGGCGTTTAGTCCCCAGGCTTCCATTTGGGCGGCGCGGGCAGCTTTAGCAGGGGGGTTAGATGCAACGTCTAACGTTTTAGCAGCCTTGAAATTAGGGCAAAAACCCACCGGAACAATGGCCCATGCGTTAGTCATGGCAATTTCGGCTTTAGAAGGGTCAGAAACTCAGGCATTTACGGCTTTTCATCGCTATTTTCCAGGGGCTCCTTTATTAATCGATACCTATAATACAATTGATGCTGCCCGTAAACTTTCAGAACAGGTGAAACGGGGAGAAATTGAACTAAAAGGGGTGCGGTTAGATTCGGGGGATTTAGTCAGTTTATCACAGCAAGTGCGATCGCTTTTACCTAATATTCCAATTTTTGCCAGTGGGGATTTAGATGAATATGAAATCGCCCGTTTAAAAGCAGCCGGGGCGATGATTGATGGCTATGGTTTGGGGACAAAATTAGTGACAGGAACTCCCGTAAATGGAGTTTATAAGTTAGTGGAAATTGAAGGAAAACCCGTGATGAAAGAAGCAACGGGAAAGACAACTTATCCGGGGAGAAAGCAAATTTTCAGAACCTTGAAACAAGGTCAATTAATGGCTGATGAGATTGGGTTAATGACAGAACCAATGGAGTCTGAATCTTGGCATTATTCTAATGTGCAATCGATATTTTCGTCACGGATACCGTTAATGCAGTTAGTGATGAAGCAAGGAAAACCACTTTATCCTACGGAATCTTTAACAGAAATAGCTGAACGCACGGCGAAATCCGTTGCGAGTTTGCCCTCAGAAACGCGATGTTTAAATCATCCCATTTCCCCAACAATTCAGATTTCTCCTGCGTTACAAGAATTAACAAAAACCACCCGTCATTAATTGTTGTAGAATGGGAACACCCCCCCTTCATCTGCTACCTATTGAAACTCATGATTGATATCGGGTCTGGGGTCTGGGGTCTGGAAAATTAAAAATTATCAAATGGAGTAGAATGTGGGGTAATGCTTGTGAGAAGTGCTGACCCATCCTACGGGTTTAAATGGATTGAGAAATGATGAGGGGGGGAGCAACCCATTTGAAATATGAAAAAATCATCAATTTTATCGGGTTTAATGGGGGTTTGTGTGGGGGATGCACTAGGAGTTCCCGTAGAATTTTCTAGTCGCAAAGAACGTCTTGAAAATCCCATTACAACCATGACAGGACAGGGAACCTATCGACAACCTCCGGGTACTTGGTCGGATGATAGTTCGTTGATGTTATGTTTAGCAGATAGTCTCTGTCAGGGATATAATTTAAAAACGATCGCTGATTCCTTTGGTCGTTGGCGCTATCAGCAAGAATGGACACCTCATGGCGTGGTATTTGATATTGGTGGAACCACAAATCAAGCGATTAAAAATATCCTTAATGGGGTTAATCCTGTGGAAGCAGGAGAAACTGATGAACGCAGTAATGGAAATGGTTCCTTGATGCGAATTTTACCGATGTGTTTTTTATATTCTTCGGTTTCTTTCTATCAGTTAATGCAGTGGGTTCATGAATGTTCTTGTTTAACCCATGCTCATGTCCGATCTCAAATGGCTTGCGGAATTTATATTAGTATTGCTGTTAAACTACTTGAAGGTTTAGACCTAAAATCGGCTTACCTTGAAGGAATAGAAGCGGTAAAACCGATTTATTATAATCCCAGTTTAACGGTAGAAGCCTCTCGGTTTGAACGAGTTTTAACCGGAAAAATTGATCAGTTATCAATGGATAAAATTGAATCCAGTGGTTATGTGATTCATACCTTAGAAGCATCTTTGTGGTGTTTATTAACGACATCTTCTTACGCTGAAGCCGTTCTCAAAGCTGTTAATTTAGGAGAAGATACCGACACAACAGCCGCAGTAACGGGAGGTTTAGCCGGACTTTATTATGGGTTGGAAAATATTCCGTCAGAATGGATTGAACAAATTGCTCGCAAAGATGATATTATTGCTTTATCCAAGCGGTTAGAACAAGCAATTTCCCTATAATTTAATTTTTATTTTGTTAATAAAAGTGACTTAAACCAAAAATGACTCAAATTGCCCTATTTGGAACCAGCGCAGACCCTCCAACCGCAGGACATCAAGCCATTCTCCATTGGTTATCTCAACGGTTTGATCAAGTTGTAGTTTGGGCATCGGACAACCCCTTTAAAACCCATCAAACCCCCTTAGAACATCGGATGAAAATGTTATCTCTATTAATAGAGGAAATTAACCCGCCTAACCCCAATATTGCGGTGTATCCTGAACTCAGTAGTCGCCGAACCTTAGAAACCCTAGAAAGGGCAAAACAATATTGGTCAGAGGCAGAATATACTTTAGTCATTGGTTCAGATTTAGTGCAACAAATTCCCCAATGGTATCAAATAGAAACCCTTTTAAAACAAGTAAAATTATTAATTGTTCCTCGACCGGGTTATGGGGTAGAAGCAACAGATTTAGAGAAACTTAAACAGTTAGGAGGACAGGTAAAAATTGCTGATATTAAAGGTTTGCCAGTTTCCTCAAGTCACTATCGTCAAACCGGAAATATAGAGGTTTTACCCCCTCCTGTACAAGCTTATATTGATCAACAACAGTTATATGAGTCTACTGTTAAACACTGAAAAAATATTATCATTAATTTTTAACATTATTTTAGGGAAGCTTTATTGAAAATATTAAAAACTTAATCAAATTTCATCTAAAAATATAGGGTCAGGATAAATGATTGAAAGAAATTCTAAAAAAACAGAATCTCCTTTGTTAGAAAATTTCAAGGTTGGGGTTGATAATGTAATTTTTTCTGTTGATACGGGGCAAAATCGTCTATTAGTTTTATTAGTCATGCGAAAAGAAGAACCCTTTATTAATACTTGGAGTTTACCGGGAACTTTAGTCCAAAAAGGAGAATCTTTAGAAGATGCCGCCTATCGAATTTTATCAGAAAAAATTTGGGTTAAAAATTTATATTTAGAACAATTATACACCTTTGGAGGGCCAAATCGTGATCCCAGAGAAGCACCTGAGAGTTATAATATTCGCTATTTATCCGTCAGTTATTTTGCCATAGTTCGGTTTGAAGAAGCCAAATTAATTGCGGATAAAGTCACAGGAATTGCTTGGTATCCCATTGACAAAGTTCCCCAGTTAGCCTTTGATCATAATCAAATTTTAGAATATGGTTATCGTCGATTACAAAATAAAGTAGAATATAGTCCCGTTGCCTTTGATGTGCTACCCGAAGTGTTTACATTAGGAGATTTATATCAATTTTATACAACAATTTTAGGAGAAGGCTTTTCCGACTATTCTAATTTTAGAAGCCGTTTACTGAAGTTAGGATTTCTCTCGGATACGGGGGTAAAAACATCACGGGGTGCGGGTAGACCTGCAAGTTTATATCGATTTGATGCGGAAGCCTTTGCACCCTTAAAAGATAAACCCTTAGTGTTTGTTTGATCTTTGTTTCTAACTCCCTATTTTTTTAAATTCTACCTGATTAAGCCCAATTCTCTAATAATAAGTTAGGAATTCGAGAGAATTCTTTTAAATTATTAGTTACTAAAGTGACTTGTAAGCTAATCGCTTGCGATGCAATTAGCATATCCATTGCGCCGATAACTGTTCCTTTCTTTTCTAATTCTCCTCGCAGTTGTGCATACACTTGAGTTGCTTGGATATCATAAGAAATAATCTGTAAAGGAATTAGAAATGTTGCTAAAGCTTCTCGATTTTGTTGTTGTTTTTGGCTTTTGTAAACTCCGTATTCTAATTCAGCTACAGTAATTGCTGAAATACCGATTTCACCCAGAGTTAAGCTCTGAAATTTATCCAAAACTGATTGAGAGTTTTTCTTGATGATGTAGATAGAAATATTGGTGTCCAATAAATATTTCATTCCTAGAATTCCTCTCTGATTTCAAGAGGAGGTTGTTCTCTGGATTCCATAAAATCTTCAGAAAATAGATTTAAACTTTCCACTAAAGATTGCCAAGGATGATCTTTGGGAATTAAAATTAAAACATTCCCAACTTTTTTTAGGTAAACTTCATCTCCAGAAAATTGATATTCTTCGGGTAAAACTAGAGTTTGTTCATTGCTATTTTTTAAAAGTTTAGCAGTATCCATTGCTTTAATATTGTCGAAGATAGGTTAATATTATTCTATCAAATTTAAGGGTTTATTGACCTAGTATCAAACAGTTATGGGGTCAGAGTCGGTAGAAGGAATAGAGAATTTTGTTCACAATGGGTAAATTAAGGTATACTAATCTCTGAATTTCATCCTCTGTGATTTCCCAACCTATTACATGGCATGACCACCTTAAACACCGTTTGGCAACAATTTACCCTGCAAAACCTATTAATCTACCAATGGCGTAATACCAGTGTTCTCTATCGCTTAACAGGCGTTTTACAGCAATGGCGACAGGGAAGTTGGCTATTGCAGTGGGGTGAACCTTTGGCAGCTTTATTAATTAGTATTGTATTTGGTTTAGCCCCCTTCGTGGGAACCGCATTAATTGGGGTTTTATTAATTGCTTGTGCTGCTTGGTGGTTATTATTAACCCTCACCGATGAACCTTCACAAACAGCCTTTACTCCGATTCATTTAATTGTTTTATTATACTGGGGAATTGCCACCATTGCAACCGCCTTATCTCTGGTTAAAATGGCAGCCTTTAGTGGGTGGATCAAATTAACCCTTTATTTAATTTTATTTGCATTAATGGCGAAAATATTGCGATCGCCTAAAATTCGTTCAATTTTTATTACTATCTTTTTGTTAACAGCTTTAATCGTTAGTGTTTATGGTTTAAGACAATGGTTTTCTGGCGCAGAAGCCTTAGCCACTTGGGTTGATCCCACTTCTCCACAATCCAACTTAACACGGGTTTATAGTTATTTAGATAACCCTAATTTATTAGCTGGATATTTATTACCCGCAGTGGGGTTAAGTTTAGCTTCATTCTTTGTTTGGAAAGGGATTTTACCAAAAGCTTTAGCCTTAACCATGATTATTGTTAATTCCTCCTGTTTAATCTTAACTTTTAGCCGAGGAGGATGGATTGGATTAGTGCTATTACTGTTTACCTTTGCCATTCTATTATTATACTGGTTCAGTATTCGATTTTCTCCCTTTTGGCGACAATGGGCTTTACCAATGGGTTTAACTGGATTAACCCTTTTTCTATTATTTGCGGTGATATTTGTTCCCCCAGTTCGAGATCGGGTAGCGAGTATTTTTGCTGGACGGGGAGATAGTAGTAATAACTTTAGAATTAATGTTTGGATGTCAGTGATTGAGATGATTAAAGATCGTCCGATCTTAGGAATTGGCCCCGGAAATGTAGCCTTTAATAATATTTATCCCCGCTATATGCAGCCTCGCTACAGTGCTTTAAGCGCCTATTCAATTCTTTTAGAAATTACCGTTGAAACTGGAATCATCGGTTTAAGTTGTTTTCTGTGGTTATTAACCGTAACCTTTAATCAAGGATGGATACAATTAAAACGACTCCGAGAGTTAGGAAATATCCAAGGATTTTGGTTAATAGCAGCAATTTCTACGTTAGTGGGGATGTTGGGTCATGGATTAGTAGATACGGTTTGGTATCGTCCCCAAGTTAATACTTTATGGTGGTTAATGATTGCATTAATAGCCAGTTATTATCAACCCAAACCTCGAATTTTATCCGATGAAGTTCAGACGTATTGAAATGCCTAATTTCTTCTCTCATTCAGTATCCCGTCCCCTTCCAATACGTCTACAAATCGGGTATTCAAAGGTTATCCAATCCTCATTAATGCTTCTAATTCTTCAGTTATGGTGTAGTCAAGGGTTCCTAAAATTGGAGGAGAAAAGAGGTTTTGAATTGAAGACCAAAGCTCCTGAGCTTGTTTAACTTTTTCCTGGGAATAAAATGCACCAGCAACCGTAGAAGTAGAACTGTAGCACAATAAGAATTCCATAGTCAGATTCTCACAAGTCGATGATGTTTACCTGTACTCAGTAAAACCGAAGTCACTGAATTTCTACTCATGGTTGTGCTAGTTTCCGATGTGAACCCTCAATACCTAGACAGTCAACACTTCAACTCCTATGGATGGGTCTTAAGGTGATCTGGAGTCAGGTAACTCCCTAGGACAGTTTGTCAAACTGGCACAATCCTTTTCTAAGTTGACTGTAATTTGTAGTGTTTTTCTAACCTAACACAATAATATAGGTTTAAGTAATTTACCTTAGAGTGTCTTCCATTTTGAATAAAACCTTGTATTATATGTAAGGTAAACAAAGAGAAATATCACAACTTCCTTAATAACTCAGGAAAGTTGCATTTTCTGAAGGGTAAGGTCAGAATAACTCAGGAAATTCCGGGTGTCTTATTGACAAAAGCGGTTTCCTTGAGTTAAGAATAGCTGTGATGAGTGAGGCGTTTTTATTCCCAATCTTTCCTAATTTCTCGCTAGAATTTTAGGAACTGGGAGCCCTCACTAATCCTTCAGTCGATATTAAAGTCAGGGGAATACAAAAGTGACTTGTACCTCATTCAATTTAAGCGTTCTAGGAATCGAGAATCTTCAATTGAATGGCTTCAAGTTGCTTCAAACTATGTCCCTGAAAACGGAAAGAGTTAAACCTCAATCTGGGTTTAATATTGAACTTACCCTTCAGAACTATTTCTGAGATTAAGGGGTGTTTTTTTCTCAATCTAGTTACTTACCGATTTCCAATCTTCTTGAGATCTCCTATGAAAAAGTTTGCTGTAGTGTTCACGGGTTTAGCAATAGCTTCTTCTTGTTTATTAACAGCTTGTGGTGGTAATACTACCACTGAAACTACCCCCGCTCCTGAAGCTTCTCCAGCAGCGACCACTGCTCCAGCAGCTTCTCCTTCTCCAGCAGCGACCACTGCTCCAGCAGCTTCTCCTTCTCCGGCGGCTTCTCCCAAATAAGGGAACTGATTTTACCGGATTCGATTTTATTTCCTCTCCGGTTACTCAGGGGAGGAAATTGTTCTTTTTTAATCAATCAGTCTTACGGTAACTTGTAACTGGCGACTCGAATTCTAACTTCTCCTTCTTGGGGGTTATGACTGAAAATAAATGCACCTGATGCTGATTCTCCCCCAGAAAGATAATCAATTTGTTGTTCTCCCTGTTCAATGACTGTTCCATTCGAGTAAAATTCCCCAATTACTTGTACGGATTGTGCAGTTTCTCCTCCTTCATTAAGGACGGTAAAGGGTACATAAAATTGTTTCTGTTCTTGGCGTATCATTTCCCGTTGAGTCAAGGTTAAAACGGGAGGTTTATGTTTTTGAATTCGCCAACTATAAATGACCAATCCCAACAACAGCACTAAAATAAAAATAGCAATACTAAAGCTAAATTTTTCAGCTATTGAGAAATTCGATTCTGATGAATTTTGATTTGATATATCATCTTTAATCATATTGCTAAACGTCCTGCTGCTCCTCCAACGGTTGCCGGAAGGCCTAAAATTAAAGTCGAGCGTAGCCATAAAAACCAAGGATCACTAAAATTTAATTTCTGAAAAAACCACAGCATAAAAACGGAAGCGATTAGAGAAATTAAATAAGAAAAAATGGTTTCGCTGTGGGGAGATTGAAATAATCCTTGCTGATGATGACGCTTTTGTTGATTGATAAAACCCGCCGCAAAAACAATTCCATAGGAAATGATTAAAGAAGTAATAATAATAGCAATTAACCAAGGAGGAGAGGTTGCACCCGCAAGAATCCGCACTTCATCCGTAGGCGCAATATTAAAAGCAATAAACATAGCTCCAATAAAAGTGGCACTTATATCATCTACTGTGTCTCGTAAATTAATTTTCTGCGCTTTCAAATAAGCTGATTTTTCGGGTTTTTTCTGTTGAGGTGATGAGGAAGGTTTAGAGGGTTCATCACTTAACATTAACTCAGCTAACGCAGCACCAATGGCAAAGGGAATGCTTTCTAAAATAATTTTCCCCAGAGCTTCATTTAGGGGAGTGTCTTGATTAATTTCTCTTAATAATATTAAAATCAAGGTGGTACAAACTAACCCAATAGCCAAAGCTTCAACACTGTCTAAAAGTGTATTTTTTAGCGTTCTCTGTTGATGACGACGAAATCCAGAAACTCGGTTTAATAAAAATACAACAAAGTAGGTAATTCCCAATAGCGTTAGCATTAATGGGGGTTCTGTAAAGGAACCAATTTGCCAAACTTCCATTGTATATAATAGGGGAATTCCAAATAAAAATCCCCCAGACATTCCTCGTACCAGTTCTTGGCACTCAAAAGACCAAGATTTTGAACGATTTGCCGAATAGACTTGCCTTTTCATTCACCTTAAAGGGGATAAGCTGTTATACTTAATAATAGGAAACCGAGAAGTCATTAAGCGTCTTACTCCTAATGGGTAATTGTAATTTTTAATTCTTAACTCCTGCTAAATCATCGGTTTTGGCTGCCATAATAAAATCATTTTGATGTAACCCTGAAATAGCATGAGTCCACCAAGTTACCGTAACTTTTCCATATTCTGTTAATAAAGTCGGATGATGATTTTCTAATTCAGCAATTTCACCGACTTGATTGGTAAAAGCTAAAGCCGTTTTAAAATCTGGGAATGAATAAGATCTTTGTAGTCGGGATTCTCCGTCTACTTCAATTAAATGCCAATAGGGAATTTGAGGTTTAAGAACAGCAATTTCCTCTAAACTCACGGGAGTTGATTTTTGATGGCAAGCCTCACACCTTTGTTGAGTTAAAGATGTCATTTTATCTCCTGAATATCATCAATTAAGTTTGATTTTTCTGCTTATTTATTGAATCAGCATAAAAAAAAACAGATTAATTTTTATCTATCTATAGAGAGAATTTTGCCGTTTCATCTTTACCTATTGAGACTCATAGGTAATTTGTTCGGATTGATATTGGGGGGGTTCAACATGAATTAAAATTCTGACTGGACTAAAACGGTTTTCTAATTCGGCTTCCACTGCTTCTGTAATACTGTGGGCTGTTTCTACATCTGTTGCGTCAACAATCATGTGCATTTCAATAAAAACTTGCCGTCCAATCATCCCACGAGACGCAATATTATGGCAATTTAATACACCAGGAACAGACATGGCAATCTCTTTAATAGTTTCGGGATCAATCACCATTTGATCCACTAACCAAGGCAAATTTTCTGTTAATACACTCCAGCCACTTTTAAATACTAATAAGGCTACGGGAAACGCTAAAATTACATCTAAATATTGCAATTTAGGCAAATTCCAAACCTCCCCTTGCCAAATTCCAATTAATCCTCCAAGCACCATAATGGTTATCCAAACATCACTCATTGTATGTTTAGCATCGGCTACTAAAACAGCACTGCCTAAACGCTGTCCAGCAGTCCGTTCATAATAAGCGACAAAAATATTAATCCCTAAAACAATCAATAAAATCCATAATTCATGAGGAGAAATTTTGACAGGTTCACCCCCCTTAAAAAGCCGTTCTACGGCTCCACTTAAAATTTGAAAACAGGCAATTCCCAAAAAAACACCAACACCTAAAGCCCCTAACGCATCGAATTTTTGATGTCCATAGGGATGTTCTCGGTCGGGTTGGGGAGAGGCAAAATGATTCGTAACTAATCCTAAAACATTATTGGCACTGTCTGTTACACTATGGAGGGCATCAGCGAGTAAGCTCAAAGACCCTGTTATTGTTCCGATAATCACTTTAATCGTCATGACTAACAGATTTAAACCGAGTGTTAGCAATAAAACCCATTGAATTTTTGAACGATTATCCTGAACCATAAAACCTCCCCTTTGAAACTTTGAGGCTAAACGAAAACTTTTTTTAGAATATCATCTTCTCTAATTAAATTAACTATTGAAATTAATTTTCATTTCGGTTAACTTAACAGTAAAATTAGATTAAAGGATTTTAAGTGTTGTTTTGAATAGGGTTTCTATGTCTGCTTCTCCACTCACACTCAATTTAACTCAAGGTTCTGTCTCTCTGCGGTTTACCCCCGAAGCCGCCCAGAATTTAAAAGGGGTACTCGATGAAATCATGCAAAAACTCAAAGCGGTGGCGGCAAAAACAACTCCAGGAAGCGGTAAACCCACCCCTCAAAAGCCAATTGAATATCAATATACCGGGGATATTTTTTTAGAAGTTTTTTGTAACCCTAATATTTGGCCAAGTCCCTTTGCGGCGAAAGTCTTGATTACAGTCCGCGATGAACGCATTAAACTCATGACTGAAGCGGAACTCACCCGAATTATTGATGATGTAAATCAATACCTCGACCAAGTAAGCGAATAAGTTGTTAGAATATACAAGCAAAATCGGGCTTTTTTTGGGCTTAGGCTAACTCATCCCGAACAAATCTACCAAACGCTGATCACATTCAAGCTTGAATCCTATCTAAATTAAGGAATGTTTTGATTCTGATGAATGCTGAACACTTAACCGACCTACTCCACAAAGGATTTCGCGTCACCCTGGGCGCGACTTCTTCCCTGATTGAGATCTTACAAGATCCTTACAAACGCAATGAGAATCTCGGAAAAATTCAGTCACAGGTTAGCGAATTAGCTGATGAATGGGCTGAAAAAGGAAAAATGACCGAGCAAGAAGCTCGCAATTTTGTGGATACGATCCTTTCTCAACGTCATCAGAACGTTAATACAGACACAACAACGGTAACAAATTCGTCTTCTGTGTCCTATCCCTCAACAGTTCCAAACGGCTCTGACCCAGAACCTATCCGGGAAATCCAAGACCTCACCACTCAAATCGCTGAGTTACGAGATGAATTAAAACACCTACGCGAATCCAATTCTTCTCACTAATGACGATTAATCCCGCCTCCAAAACTCAACTCTTGGGATCAGAATTGATCGGAATTGGGTTCGGGATGATCGGGCGGGATTATCGTTTTCAGTCTTATTGCTTGATATCTAATCGCAGAATCTATCCTGAAATTGTTCAATTTCATACTGCCATCGATACCATATCGCACGAGCTTAAATTTTAACTTTATTATTCGTTTCCGAATCTCAGGTCTTGAGCAACGTTCCTTCAAACTGCCAGGATTAATCCTAAGTCAACCCATTGATTACGAATTCAAGATATTTTAGACTTAAGACATCGGAAATCAGCAAGGCCTGAAAGAGCCACTAGATTGAGTTTCTAACTTGACCTGGATCAGTAGACCCATAAATTTGAGCCTACAGGTACAGGAGTCAACATTTAGCGAACTAAAAAGTCTGAAAAATCTTTTGTGTTTTAAAATTCAGTCGGGATTTTAATCATTATCCCAGGTTTCATGGCCAATTAAGTCGCCAATTCGATCTCTGAGCAAGAAATTGCACTCTTCCAACTCACACTCCACACAAGCCCATTCCCGTGCTGGAATATATTGGCAAAGTGTATAGATGGGTTGCTGACGGCTCACAATTCCCTTGGTGACGAGTTGGCGGGCTTCGTCTTTGATCACATCTAATGAATATTGGACAGTGGTGTAAGTCATAGTTCGCCCTCTTGGGGTTGCCGGAGAAGTTGTTGGCATCACTATTAATATAATCGAAAAATTGATTTTAGGAAAGGTTTTTTTTCAGTATAAGCCAATACAAATACTGGGGCTTTTTCCATAAAAATTTGAAAAGTCCCTAGACATACGCCCAGGACGTGGGTTAAGCCTTCCGAAGTTTTTCTGTGATCACCCTCTGGATTGATGATCAGACCCTGTTCTTAACTTTTTCTTAAATTCCCCAGAGAACTTTTAATGCCATCTCCTGTGCAACCGGCGTTTGACCATAGGAGAAAACAAAAGGAGTTTGAGGGGGAATTTGAGGTAAAAACTGTTCTAGGGTGTAGGGACTTCCGTAAATTACAAGGGCCTGTAACTGATTCTCTCTTAATATAATATTTAACCAATCTTGAGCAATTTGGGTTAACCCCGAACTATCACGGAAGGCATTCGCGCGAATAAACACTTGCAGTAAAGTGGGATCAGAAGAAATACGGAGTGATGAATCATTTGGCGAATCCGAAGATACCGCAGCATGACAATCAACCAGTTGTAACCGATAACCCAACTGGGTTGGACGGGCGATCGCCGGGGTATGATTGCCTAAAATCGCACAATTGAGCAAATCATCCACAATCACCAAATTTCGCATCGGTTGTGGAGTTTGAGGCAGAACTAACGGTAAGGTTCCTCCCTGTTTGAGAGAATCCTGTAAAATTGTCCTCACCAGTTGTTGAGAGGTGGGTTGAGACAAGGAATCAAATAAAGTCTTGGAATCTCGATGGGGGAAACAATAGGACTCCGACCGTTGCCAGTCTGGAAATACCTTGGCTTTTGCCTGCCAAATTCGCTCCATAGAGGCTTCAATCCGTTCAGGAGAAATCCGACCCTCCGCCACCGCCGTACAAACAGCTTTAATTGTTACCTGGGGATCAAGGGGCATTAACAAAATATCCGCCCCCGCTTCCACCGCTAAAATGGCAGCTTCTTCTTGAGAATATCGTTTGGCGATTGCCCCCATGACTAAAGCATCGGTCACCACCAACCCCTCAAATCCTAACCGTTGTCTTAACTGACCCTGAACAATAGCCGGAGATAAGGTAGCCGGACGTTCAGTATCCCAAGCCGGAATTAATAAATGCGCCATCATCACTGTATCGACCCCCGATGCCATACTTGCCACAAAAGGGGGTAATTCCACCTGGGTTAGACGTTCATCAGAATGGGGAATTACAGGTAATTCTAAATGGGAATCAATCGCCGTATCTCCATGACCCGGAAAATGTTTCGCCGTCGTTAATACCGGATAACCTTGACATCCCCGAATAAAAGCCGTGGCTAACTGACTCACCCGTTCTGGAGTTTCCCCAAAAGAACGAACATTAATGACGGGATTTTTAGGATTATTATTAACATCTACAACGGGGGCTAGTATCCAATTTAACCCGACCGTCAGAGCTTCTTGGGCTGTAATCGCCCCCATTTTTTCAGCATAAAATTTGGCTTGTTCCAGGGATTGATTTGCTAACGCCCCAATCGCCATCAGCGGCGGAAACCAAGTCGCTCCCGCAAATCGCTGACCTACCCCCTCCTCCACATCAGCCGCCACCAATAACGGAAATTTAGCCCAGGATTGCAATAATTGAGTCCGAGCCGCCAATTCCGCCGCACTCCCATCCACTAAAATGACTCCCCCCACACCCAAATCCTGTAACCAATATTGCAAGCGCTGGGCCGGAGGTTCCCAAAGGGGATAACGAATTTGATGATCAAATAAAAAACCAGAGGCGCGCACCACGACCATCTGGGCTACTTGTTCTGCTAAAGAAAGAGTCATAATCTGGGCTGTTGACGGTTGGCTGTTGTGTTACGGAGTGCGGAGTGCGGAGTGCGGAGTGCGGAGTCAGAAGTTAATAAATTCCCCCTGCTCCCCCTACCTTCTACTCTTCTTCCCCATAATCGCTAAAATCTTCTTCGTCAGGCTTGCGGTTGTGGGAAATTTCGTTCAATAAGCTTAACATTTTGTCTCCCCGTTCCAAGGAACGATCTTCTAAAAAAATCACTTCTGGAGTGCGACGCAAACGAACGCGCTGACCTAAATAAGAACGGATATAACCCGTTGCAGACTTTAACCCTTCCATTGTTTCTCGTCTAGCTTCTTCCGTCCCATAAATACTGACAAAAATTTTGGCGTGTTGCAGATCGCCTGAAACATCTACATCCGTAATACTTACCAGACCACTGCCAACACGGTCATCTTTAATCCCATCAATCAGGATCTGACTGACCTCCCGTTTAATTTGTGAAGCCACACGGGACACTCGACGATCTGTAGCCATGATTACGACCCCCTCAAACAGTCTTATTCTTGCACTGTCTCAAGTTTAACGTGCTTATTTCTCATTTTGCCGATAAAATCCCGATAATTGGGGGATTAAGCCCCATGATATCTTACGGATTGAAGATCATTTCTGGGTTTGTTAATGGAAAAAGAGTTTGAAATCCGGCAAAAAGTAAGAGTGATTGCCATTCCTCCCTATGTGAAAACAGCCGAACCCATGCCAATTTTACGGCCATCGAGTGTGATTAAACTCGGCGAAGTCGGTATTGTGATTGATAGACGACCCGGTGGCTATTGGGGGGTTTTATTCTCAAAAGGGGCATTCTTAATGGATAGTCAATATATTGAAGCCGTAGAGCCCTCTAAAGACGAGGAGAAGATGAAACATACTTGAATTGAAGCGATCGCAACAAAGAGGAAACAACTGTTCCCTACTATACAAAACGATGCCACCCCTTGAAGAGATGGCATCACCCACAGAAAACAGTTAGTTTAGAACAACACCTTTACCACAGACCTCGGACAGGGGGTGGTGGTGGCGGTAGTGGGGGTGGTGGTGGCGGTAGTGGGGGTCGGGGTGTAGGTGGTGGGGCTGGGGGTGCAGCAGGGAAATTTATTTCTTGGACTGAACACCCAGCTTTTCCATATTGAGAGGCTTTCTTAAACAGAGAATCGAGATTCCCGGCTAGACCCTTAACTTTATCCACTGTCTCAGGAATATTCCCGATATCAACGTATGCTCCAGGAGTGGGATAGTTATCGAGAATATCCAAGAAAGATAGTTTCCCGTCTGCACTAAGGGCATTGATCAAGGCTGCACGGATTGCTGTCCCGTTCATAGCAGCAGTGCTATTCCAGATTCCCGGTTTTCCACGATGCAGTCTAATCGTTGTCCCCACCGCATTCGTTAATTCTTCACCTTCTGGGGAAGTGATAATGCAAACAAAGGGAACTAAATCAAAACCGACCTCTAAGGTCATCAGACCTCGAAGGGTATCGGGCTCGATTTTAGAGGCCTTAACGATTTGACTAATCGTTTTAGTCATAGTCCCCGTTTCAGCAAAAGCTTTTAATTCACTGATTAAGATGGGGACTTGGAAGGGGCCGTAGGTCAGAATTACACGATCTTCTCCACAGAATACCGTGCGATCCGCGTTCGGAAAATCGAGAATCGGTGAAGGGACTCTCATATAATCCGGGGATGGGGGGCAAGCGCTAGGATGGTGCGCTTTTGCTTGGGGAATCATAACAGCAGTGTTGCTGAATAATACCCCAGCCAGTACCCCCAAAATTAATCTCGGTTGTAGTCTTTGAGGTTTGGGTATTTTCATTATTAACTGATTTAATTGCAAAACAATCAGTGTGTTTTGACTTAACAGCTTAAATGGTGTTGCCAAGTTTCACAAGAGTAAAGTCCAATTTTTTATCAGCCTAGGGAATAGAGGGTAGGGTGTAGGGTCTAAAGCATAGCGTGTAAGGTTTATGGTGTGGGCTATAGAGCCGACATTAACTGGGTAACAGAATTAATAGAGATTTTAGAGATTGTAGTGCTAATAGCAAGACAACTGTACCCGCAATAATAATTGTGGCAGGAACGAGAAGACTCTGTAGACGACGTAAGGTTTGTTCAAGTTCCTCTTCATAGTAATTTGTGAGTTTTTGTAAGGCTAAATCTAATCTTCCCGTCGCTTCTCCGGTGCGGATCATTTGCAAAGCCACCGCAGGTAAACGCCCTTCTAAGCTTTGACTCAAGGTTTTTTCGGCGGGTATTTGACCTAATGCAATGGTAATGGTAGCTTTCATTTCCGATTTCGGAATATGAGCGCGAATTAATTCTAATCCGGCTAACAACGACATTCCACAACTCAGGGGTAATTTTAATTCTCCCAAATACAACATCATCCGGGCTGTGGCAATTTTTTTCACCAAGGGTAAACGAGGCACAATTTTAGGAATCGCCAATCCAATCACCGCTAAAATTCCCAACACAAAAAACCACCCCTGACCCGATAAACCCGATAAATAACATAAGGTGAGTACCAACAGGGCAATACTGATAGCTGTAGTAATAGCCGCAAGGGTGACAGATTGATACAGTTGTTGATGACGAGCTTGTTGTTCCTCAATCTCAGCAATTCGATAGCAAATTTCCGGTAACATCCCCTGGGATTCTCCCAGTTGGATCAAACCAATTGTCCAACGGTCAAAATATCGGGATGCTAAGGCTAAGGCGGAGGCTAAATCAGCCCCTCTTCCTGTTGCTGCTATCATTTTATTGAGATAACGGCCTAATTGAGGATAGCTTTCTTTCCCCACCAAAGTTAAGCTCTGCTGTACCGTTAAGCCGGAGTTCAATAATGTTGCCAATTGGAAGAAAAAAAGAGCTTTTTCGCGGGGAGTCATTAGGGAACTGGGTGTTACTGCATGAGGGCAGAAGTTACAGAGAAGAGGATAGATGAAGGGTTGTTCATCATCTATCCTCAACTGGATGCTCTATTGTGCCAAAAAGGAACCCTAGAATCAAGGGTTGTTGGCAATTTTAAGAGATCCGTTGACCATTGGCCCATCTCAACGGAAGTAATATTCCCTGTTTTTGGAAATTACAACCCTAAATCCAGTTTCCAATATTTGAGAGTTCCCGTATTTTCAGCAACAGCATCAATCACCCTTAACTGCCAATTCCCTTGGGCTGGGAGATTGAGAAACTGTCTTAAATACAGTGTGTTTTGTAAGGTGTAGGTGGTTTTTAATTGAGTTTTAACCCCTAAAGTTCGATTTTGAAGTAAAACTTTATCTCCATTGGGTGCAACTAACCAAACTTCAAGATCTCCTAAGAAACTATGTTCAATTTCAACTGTTACCTGAATATCTTGAATCGGACTGGTTTCTGTAATCGTAATTGAACTAATCAGACCCTTGGAATTATTATCAGGAATAGCTAGAATTTGACTATTTTCTTGGGAAATATTGCGAGAAATTTGTTGCTGAACCATGCGTTTATTTTGTGCCATTTGCACCGCTTTAAACGCATTAACTTTGCCATAGCCAAACCATTGAGAATAGCCATTTTTATCATAATTTCCCATGCGAATTCCCAACTGAGGATCAGGATCAGAATCCACAATTTTATCTGAACTTTGTTCAAGAATTCGTCGAACTTCTTGGGCTGTTAAATTTGGATTAGCGGATAACACTAAAGCTGCCACCCCAGCCACAACGGGAGTCGCACTAGAGGTTCCACCGAAATAAGGTGTAAAATCCGATTGATCATAACCAGCGGCTCCCATGCGGTCAGTTGTAAATACCCCTAATCCCGGTAACGTTCCTTTCAAAACCGGAGGAGTACCAATATATCCGGTTTCTTGTAACCACATTCCCGGTGGCGCATTATTACTGGGAGCGCACACACAAACCCCAGTTCCCCAGTTACTATAAGCCGATTTTTTACCCAGACTATTAGAAGCAGAAACCGCAATTACATCAGGATGAACTGCAAAACCAGATAACCATTTAACCCGACCTTTAATAATATCATTAGGCCAGCCGGATTCATCAAGAATACCATTAATTGGACGATTAGCATTTCCAGCTGCAAAAATAATTACACAACCTTTACCCTGACGACCTTTAGTTGCAGCTTTATTAATAACAGCTTTTTGACGAACTGATAAAGGAAAATAAATGGCACTCGCCCCCCAACTGCAAGAAATAACAGAAGCTCCTTTATCAATCGCCCAATTAAAAATTTGTTCAACGGATTCATCATCTAAAAACCCTGTTGTCCGAATCGGCATTAAAGCACAACCGGGTGCTACCCCAACAATGCCTTTACCGTTTTCTTCAGCAACAGCCACCCCAGCACAAGCGGTTCCGTGATTATCCGTTGGAGCTTCGGGAAGGGGAAGACTATCTCGACTTTTTAAATCCAAAGGCGCAACAATTTTACCAACCCCTTGAAAATCCGGGTGATTAATATCAACAGAATCATCGCTAATTGCCACAACAATAGAACGAACTCCTCTGGTAATATCCCAAGCTTGTTCAGCCGAAATATGGCAACCTGCTGCCATTTGATTACCTTCATTACAATGTAAATACCATTGCTTACTGTACAAAGAATCCCGGGGAACATAATGGGGCTGACTTCTAATCACAATATTCGGTTCAGCCAATAAAACCTGAGTATTTCGAGTTAAACGATTGGCAATTTTTAAAGGATTTTCTTGAGCTTGAGTTGTAATTTCATAAACAAAACCATTCGGTATCCCTTCTATCGGCTTTAACTCTTTTAATCCTACTTCTGAAGTAATAGACTCTCGTGTTGAAGCATCAACGTCTTCTTGAAACTGAATAGTCAGTTGATTAGTTAAATAAATCACTGAGGAGGGATCGTTATCCAGTTGGTAAACATGGCTGGCAAAGTCAATATACTCCGAATTCCGGGCTAATGCCATCGCCTCATCCAATTGATTGGGAGCCACTGTAACTTCCTCTAAAGCCGGAGGAACACTATTGGCGTGTTGCATTGGAATCGGTGGCTGTGGTAAATCTTTAATTCCAGAGGTACTGGGAGACAATCTGACCGTAAAGCGATCAGGAACTTTATGCAGAATTAATTCCTCTCCACCCCGTTGCAAAACATTGCCGATACTCTGGTCAGGAACGCCAATTCCTTGATAGTTGGGTTGTGAAACATTAGATGAGTTAACTGGTGATGTCATAAAATAGTTCGGTAAGTGGGAAACTCTGAATTTTTAGACCTGAGAGGGAAACGACGCGGGTAGTTAAAACCGCCGTGAATCTTTAAGGTTTAAATTCACATTCATAATGTAGATCTATGTATTCTGGACGGTTTGGCAGAAAACCAATAAAATCCTGATCCCTACAGCCCCAAAAAAAATATAACCTGTCTCGGTAAAGCTGGGATGAGGTTACTGACACAGTACGGGATTGGTCAAGATTAATGATAAGATCCATGAAGTTTAATGTTTTTTTTTATCGCGTTCGCGCAATTGAGTCATGGTATCCTCTGGAACTGTTAGCTTCCTTCAACGTACAGCCTACCTATCTATCCCTTTGATGATGGCTTGGGGTGTCTTATTCCCGCTCGGTGTTAATGCTCAAGAATCTTCTCCCACCCTTTCACCAGGGGATGTACAGTTGAGGGATGGCACAGAAACGGAGGTTGCGCCACCATCGGGTGATCCGGTTCCCCTCAATCCTAATGATATTCGTCCTTTGTCGTTGGATAGTAGTTTTTTAAGTATTGAGGGCGGGAAACGGTTAATGCAAGAAGCTAATACTGCTGTTTCCGGTGAAAATTACACTGAAGCTGAAAAAAAACTTCAGGAAGCGCGTCAAGTTTTTAACCAATTATCTAATTTTTATCAACAGTTAGCAGCTAGTTTTTCCGGTGTCGATAACCGCATTGCAGACAGTCACAGAAATGCAGCCCGTGAAACGGCACAAATGCGCGATACCGCCACCTATCAGTTAGCATTATTACACCGAGCTAAAAATCAACCTGAACTTGCGGTTCCCTTATTAATTCAGATTATCCGATCCCAAGCCCCCACGAGAGATTTAGGGAAAAAAGCGTATCAACAGTTACTCGAATTAGGATTTGTAACCGATCCCTTTCCCCGCACAGGTAACGCAGAAAACCAACCTACCTCTGCTGCACCATAATGGGGAGTCGGGTAAAAGTTACCCAGGTTCATGCCACGTTAGTTCATAACACTATTATTGAGGAATAACAATGATTACACTGAATCAAGTTGAAGCCCTGATTAAGTCGGAATTGCCCGATGCACTGGTTCAAGTTCAAGATTTGGGAGGAGGCGACCATTTACAAGCGATTGTGGTGTCTGCTGAATTTGAGGGTAAAACCTTAGTTAAACAACACCAAATGGTTTATAAGGCTGTTAAAGAAGCGATGGCAACAGAAGTAATTCATGCCTTAGCCTTAAAGACCTATACCCCTCAAGAATGGCAAAAAAACAGCGAAGTCACTTAATTGTAATTTAATTTTGACAGAGGTTAATGCTCAAATTCTCGAAAATAGGTTAAACTCAAATCGGAGAATGTGCAATCGTTTGCAGATCTATTTTCTGATCTAAATCCAACTCATTTGATTTTATTAACTCTCGAAAAAACCATGACTCCAGAAGTAACAGAAAAAATTGAAAATCTCATCAAGAAAAACAAAGTCTTTGTCTTTATGAAGGGGACAAAGCTCATGCCTATGTGCGGTTTTTCTAATAATGTTGTGCAGATTTTAAATAGTTTAGGCGTTCCTTTTGAAACCTGTGATGTTTTAGAAGATTATGAAATTCGCCAAGGGATTAAAGAATATTCTAGCTGGCCTACTATTCCCCAAGTTTATATCAATGGTGAATTTGTTGGGGGTTCCGATGTCATGATTGAACTGTATCAAAAAGGTGAATTACAGCAACTGCTAGAAGTGGCTCTAGCGTCCTAAAATCGGTGGAACAGGCATCTTGCCTGTTAAGTGGGGTGTTGGGTGTGGGGTGCTGGAGTGCGGAGTGCGGAGTGCGGAGTGCGGAGTGCGGAGTGCGAAGTCAGAAGTTAATAATTTCCCCCCTGCTCCTCTTCTTCCCCTGCTCTCTCTACCTCCCCTTCCCAAACCCTTTGCTGATAGCTTTCCTAATAATAGTCTACTTGAGGTTGAGGCATCGGCATTTCAAAATTTGAGGGATCATAAATGTATCGGGTTGCTTCTTCCTCCAAACGACTAATTAAATAGGGTTCTAAAGTATTGGTATGTCTGAGTGCTGCCAAATAACCGTCTAAATATAACCTGAGATCATCATAGCGATAACCTCGATTCCACATCTCGACAAGGGCGTCGGTGAGTTTTTGGTAATGGCGAATGGTGAGTGTGTCCTGAAGCATAGTTTTAATGGGGTTTGAGTAGTGACTACTAGATTCAACAAGGATGGCGAACCCATCCGGTCATTTTATTAAGAGTTTAATCATTGGGCAAGTCCGACACTGATTAGGGAGGCTAGAAAGGACAAAAGGGACACTGAGTTGTCTATCTCTATGTTAACTCCCTTTATCTTAACTTCTTCTCCCCATCACCCAGACTTCCTTTTCCTATTTTTATACTTTTGACAGAATAAGCTGATTGCAGAGTAACAGGAGCTACAAAATCAGAAAGATTACCCTGTTACCCTTGAAGTCAATATTGAAGAAGGAAGCTCGTATCCGTGGGATCTGCTTGTATTTCAATTATTGAAGGAAACCCGCATTTACGATCACTCTTGGGTTGGCATTTACAGCACGTTGGTTACTCGGTTTATCAAGCTGCTGATTTGCATAATGGAAGAGATATCTTCTATGCTCATCAACCCAATTTAGTGATTTTGGATGCTGAACTGCCAGAGGGGAATAGTTTGGAATTTTGCCAATGGCTTCAGCAGCAACGACAATCGTTAATTCTGATGTTGTCGGCTCGCACAACGGAATCGGATATTGTCCGAGGCTTGAGAGCGGGTGCTGACGACTATTTAGCAAAACCTTTTGGAATGCAGGAGTTTTTGGCCAGAACCGAATCCTTGATGCGCCGTAGTCGCACCATTGTTCCGCCAACAACCTTGGATTATGGAGCGCTCAAAATTGACTTAGTACAACGTCGAGTTCGTCTACACAGTCAATTAATTGAACTAACGCCCCAAGAATACAGTCTGCTTTATGTTCTCGCCCAAGCTTGCGGAGAACCGTTGAGTCGTTCAGAACTATTGCGACGAGCATGGCCCGATTCTATTGATAATCCCCGCACGATTGACACTCATGTTCTGTCATTACGGAAAAAAGTAGAAACTGACCCCCGCCAACCGAATTTAATCCAAACGGTTCGTAATGTTGGCTATCGTCTGAATTTAGAAATTCTGAAAGCGGAAACCGTTCGCACCGCCAGACTCAATGGCAAATATCCACCAATTCGCGTGAAGACCGGAAGTGGCTAATCCCTAACCTGAAACTTCTCACTATTAGATCGTTGATTGTTGACGGTCTAATCGTTTATTTTAATGATTCCCAATTCTCCTGGGATTGTTGCAGGGTCAGGACTGTTATTGGCTTGGGGAAATTTTTCGAGTTCCTTTGGGGAGCGGGAGTACCTTGAATCAGTTCCCCTCTATTCTCAATACCGCACCCGACAACGATCACACAACTGAAAATTAATTGTTAAATGGAGGATAATTGAGAGCCGTAGAAATTGTCCAAATATCCATTAAACCCAATAATAAACTACACCCGAATAAAATAAAATACATCCAAGGTTGAGCCAAGGGACGTACATCCGTTGTATCAATTCCGGTTTTTTCTTGAACGATGGCTACAAACTTGGCAAATCCAGCCATTCGCATGGGGAGTAAATATCCCTCTCCCGTCTGGCTCAAAAAATAATAAACCAGTCCCCCTTGTCCTGTGGTTCTGGGTTTTAAGGCTTTAATCTGACTCCAGGAAAGTGACCATCCCTTACGAAACAAGGGAAGAACAGTAACCCAAGGGGAATAGGTGACTTGAATTCCCTGCTCATCTATAATCACCCGTTCGGTGAGAAGACCATAAACAATGATCGCTCCTAGCCCTATTCCTATCGCCAGGAATAGGGGAGAAACGGGAGCTTGGACAGCTTGTGCCAAAAACGGCAACGGGAGCATCAACACCGTGTAAAGACTTAACAAGGTGATGCGGATAACAGCAGAAATGCGAAATACAGTGGGACTGGATAAAACGACAGGTTCAACGGTCATATTAAAAGCATTTACAAATGGAATGACACCAAACATCGCGCTGCATCAATGAATTGGGATCAACTCACAGTGCGATGGGTGTCAAGATTTTGTTATCAAGGTTTTCTTAAATTAATCAACGGTGGTTAAAGCTGGAGTAGTTAAAGGTTCCAGTTTGACTGTACGCTTACTGGTAAAGGTTCTCGGTTGTGTTAAAGGTTGAGCATTGAGTGTTAAAGGTTTGCCATCAGGGTGAATAGACTCTTGATCAATTTGGAGCCGCTCACAGGGAATATTATCGGCAATAATAGCACTAGCCATACTCCCAGTATGAATTTCTAGGGTGGCTTGGGGAATCGCCTCAAACACTAAACGTTGTCCTGGGAATACCACCCGCTCAAAGTACCAGTTGGGGACGTTAGTAATGCGAGCGATCTGAATATGGCTGGTAGCATTAACATAGCAGCACAAAATTCGACCAGAACTATTCGACGGTAGGGGATCAAGAATTTGAGCCATATCTGAATCAAGGGGCGTTGAGTTAAACATTTTATGGATTACTTGTCACGTTAACATTTGCTGATCCCCGTTGGTTGTAACTGCGACTACCAATCAGCTATTATACTCATCAATTTTGGGGGAAACTTCTCAATCAATTCAAAGGTTTCACCTGATTTTAAAGAAATTCTTTCAAAATTAAAATTCTGAAAAAAGTTGAGCTTCAAGGGATGGGGATCGATCAATCTCTGTCCCCTGTGCTTATCCAAACTTCATCATTTTCTCAGATTGGCAACCCTAAACGCACCAAAATTCGTTATAGTGTTAAGGAATCTTAAATAAACTCGATATAACTTCACTGATTTTGGCCTTAGTTCCGCCTGACCCACAGCAGCCCTATGGAAGATAAGATCCTTTACGTCCGTCTCCCCTGTAACCCCATTTTCCCAATTGGGGTGGTTTATCTGTCTGATCACGTTCACAAGCTGTTTCCCAGCGTTCAACAACGCATTTTTGATTTAGGGGCTGTTCCTCCCTTGGATTATGCTGCGGCGTTGGATGCTTGTGTCGATGAGTTCCAACCGACATTATTAGTATTTTCTTGGCGAGATATTCAAATTTACGCCCCTGTGGGTGGACGGGGTGGAAATCCCCTGCAAAATGCCTTTGAATTTTATTATGCTAAAAACCCTTTGATTAAATTACGGGGAGCGTTAGGGGGGTTAAAATTAGCAACTTCCTATTATACCGAACTGTGGCGTAATTTAGGATTAATTAAACGCGGATTATCTCGTTCTCAAAAATATAACCCTCAAGCGCGGGTCGTAGTTGGGGGAGGGGCTGTCAGTGTTTTTTATGAACAGTTGGGAACGAGTTTACCCAAAGGAAGTATTGTTTCCGTTGGGGAAGGGGAAAGTTTATTAGAAAAGTTATTAAGAGGGGAAGATTTAGCTCAGGAACGGTGCTATATTGTGGGCGAAACAACACCGCGAGATCGCTTAATTCATGAACCCCCCATGAATTTGGAAAAAACCGCTTGTAATTACGATTATATAGAAACAATTTGGCCGGAATTTCAATACTATTTTCAAGACCAAGACTTTTATATTGGGGTACAAACAAAGCGGGGTTGTCCCCATAACTGTTGTTATTGTATTTACACAGTTATTGAAGGAAAACAAGTTAGAATTAATCCGGCTGATGAAGTTGTAGCGGAAATGCAGCAACTTTATAACCGAGGAATTAGAAATTTTTGGTTTACCGATGCTCAATTTATTCCCGCCCGTCGATTTATTGATGATGCGGTAGAATTATTGCAGAAAATTCTCGATGCAGGGATGACAGATATTCACTGGGCGGCTTATATTCGCGCGGATAATTTAACCCCAGAATTATGTCAATTAATGGCAAAAACAGGGATGAATTATTTTGAAATTGGCATTACTAGCGGTTCCCAGGAATTAGTTAGAAAAATGCGAATGGGATATAACCTGCGGGTGGTCTTAGAAAATTGTCGAGATTTAAAAGCCGCCGGGTTTAATGATTTGGTTTCGGTGAATTATTCCTTTAATGTCATTGATGAAACCTTTGATACCATTCGTCAAACCATTGCGTATCATCGAGAATTAGAAGCTATTTTTGGGGCGGATAAAGTGGAACCTGCGATTTTCTTTATTGGGTTACAACCCCATACCCATTTAGAGGAATATGCCTTCCAAAAGGATATGTTAAAACCAGGGTATGATCCCATGAGTTTAATGCCTTGGACAGCCAGAAAGTTACTCTGGAACCCAGAACCGTTAGGATCATTTTTTGGGGAAATTTGTTTAGAAGCGTGGAACCGCAACCCCAATGATTTTGGACGCACGGTGATGGATATTTTAGAAGAACGTTTAGGACGAGCCCCCTTAGAAGAAGCGTTAAGTGCACCAATTTCTGGGGAAAAACAGTTGGCTACTATTCGTTAATTCTGTTTGATCTGTGGGGTGTATCAGTGCGGTGCACGCATCCCACACCAAGCTATTATTAATATTATAAAGTCTATAATAAAATTTTCTTGTTAAACCATAACTATGATTGATATTAACTGGGATACCTTTTGTTCTGAACTGTCGGGGATTGAAATTATTCGGGATCAAACCCAAGTGATGAAACTCTCTCAAGACTATTATCATTTTAGCCCCATTTTGCAACCGTTACTTAAGGATAAAACCGGAGATATTGTAGTACGTCCCACAACGGAAGCCGAAATTTTACAAGTCGCTAAAGTTTGTGTTAAATATAAAGTTCCTCTGACAGTTCGGGGTGCGGGAACCGGAAATTATGGACAGTGCATTCCATTAGAAGGAGGGGTAATTTTAGATATTTCTAAATTGAATCAAATTAAATGGATAAAACCAGGTTTAGGTTGTGTAGAACCGGGGGTTAAATTAGCAGCATTTGATAAACAAGCGAGGGAAATGGGATGGGAATTACGCATGGTTCCTTCCACCTATCGGACTGCAACAATTGGAGGATTTATTGAGGGGGGAAGTGGGGGAATTGGTTCTATTACTTATGGACAATTACGAGATCGCGGTAACTTACAAGCAGCACGAGTTGTGACACTGGAAGATGAACCAAATATTATTGAATTAAGAGGGGATGATGTGCAGAAAGTTAATCATGCTTATGGAACCAATGGAATTATTACTGAGTTAGAAATTCCCTTAGCTCCTGCCTATCCTTGGTCAGAACTTATTGTTACCTTTGATAATTTTATGACCTCGGCTCGATTTGGTCAAGCCTTAGCCTTATCCGATGGCATTATTAAAAAATTAATCTCTATTTGTGCCTCTCCTATACCTGCCTATTTTGCTGCATTTAAAGATATAATTCCCCCAGGAAAACACGCAGCATTATTAATGATTTCCGAAACCAGTTTAGAACCCTTTCAAGAATTAGTGAAGGAATATCAGGGAGAAATTTGTTATCAAAAGCCATCGCAGGAAGTAGGGAAAGGAACAACAATAATAGAATATACTTGGAACCATACCACGTTACACGCTCGAAGTGTAGATCCGTCTATTACTTATTTACAAACCCTATTACCTGCGGATCGAAAATTAGAATTATTAGAACATCTTTATGATCATTTTGGGGATGAAGTTATGCAGCATTTAGAGTTTTTAAGACTACATGGAGAAATGCACCCCGCCTCTTTACAGTTAGTGCGATTTACTACAGAAGAACGGTTAAATGAAATTATTCGTTATCATGAAGAACGAGGGGCGGTTATTTTTAATCCCCATACTTATATTTTAGAAGATGGCGGCATGAAAATGATTAATTTAGAACAATTACAATTTAAACAACAAGTAGACCCCTATGGGTTATTAAATCCGGGGAAAATGAGAGCCTGGTTAGAACGTGAAAAACATCTTTAACTACCAACTCCTAGAAATCGGGTTTCTCAATCAAAAATGTTAATTTCATCCCATAAATAAAGATTAGAAACCCGATTTCTGTTATGATTTATTCATCTGTATTTGTTTCTTTTGAAATAAGTTTTGTAATTTGCCTACCAATACAACCTGCGATCGCTCCTATTACAAAACTCCATAAAAATGCCAGCATAAATGGTTCTAAGGAAAAGGTTATTTCCAGATAGGATATGGTTAGGGGTTTTTCAATGTATGCTGAGGCAATAGATGAAACAATACCCCCTACACCTAAACCAAAGCCTAACATTGAAATAGTCTGCTCTAAAGATTGATCGCGTTTTCTTTCATTGTCTTCATTAGTACGGAGTATCTCTGCTTTTTCCCGATCTAGTTTTGCTTGTTCAATTTCAACTAATCCTCTAATACTAGATATCGCCTGATCTAATAAATTTGAGGCGGGTTTTAAATAGTTTAAATCCGCTTGAATTTGGGCGGGTAAAGTTTGACATTCTCGATTTAAAAAGCAGACAAAAAATTCTAAATCATCTTCGGTTTCTTGTTGGAGATGCTTCAAAATGCGCTGATAATTCCCGACATTAATATTAATGGTATTCAGAGCATATTCTAGGTTTCTTAATTTTAAGGTATATTGAGGCGCGATTTTAATCAGGGTGATCAATTGTTTTTTTAAACCTTCTAAATCTAAGTTAGATGTTTCTGCTTCCGGGTCAAGTTTCATGATTTTTCTTAATTCTACTTCAATAATGTTGCGAATTAGCTCATCAGCTTCTTGATAAGCTTGACGACTAAATTCAAAGGTATAGGCTATTTTATGATAATAGAGAAAGAATTCAGGTAAATTAAAATAAATCGGCTTAATTTTTTCTGGGGTAGCTTCGGTTAGATAAAATACAATTAAAATCCGATTTAGACTTCTTTTAGGGTTTCCATATTCAATAATATAACTCCCTAACAGTTTTCCGTCTTGATAAAACGTATTACAATAATCTCCAAATAAATCATAGCGTAATTGCTCGGCGATCGCTTTTAAATTTTGATCCTCCCTTGGGGTATTTTCGGGTAAAAACGCCGATCTTGACGTTGAGTTTCTAATAAATCTAGGGTTTCTCCTGGGGTTGATTTCAACGCATCTTCAGACCGTAATTGAGGATTTAGATCTCCGTCTTTAAATTGGGGTTTAAACTGGTCTAATATGGGTTGATACTGCTCTTTAACAACCGTAACTTGATTGTCAACGGGTTGTAAATCTGCTGTTAAACCAGATTACTGATACTTTTCTGCTAACATTTCGTCCATGACTGACATCTTTTTCTTCATATACTGTTAAAGGTTTTTCAATTTCTGCTAAATTTTTTATTCGCTTGTGTAATTTAACTTGATTGCCTTTTGCCGGAATTAAATAATCATTTTTGCTCTCAATTATTGCCTGAGTTGTTGCCTTACTACAATGGAGAGCATCAAGAGTAAATACTTTAAATAACCCACATTTCTCTATCATAGATAGAACTTTAGCATTTTCAGAATTTTGTTTACTTTCAAAACTTTCCGACTTAATTACTAACTTTGTTTCTTGACTAAACCAAGATACCATTATTAGCATATTTTGTTTTTGATTTTCATAGTTAGTCAGGGTATTTTTTAAAGATTTTCCATCGATCGCAATCCAATCAATGCCTTATTTTTGCCAATAATATTTCTTAATTTTTGACTGAAAAATTAACTGAATCTCTATTAGATTTATCCCGATCATTACTCGTCTAATGCTACTATAAGATGGCAATTTTTTAGCGGTAATTTTTAATAATTTAATGAGTTTATGTTCTTCGTTTTTTCTAAAATTATCTATTTGCTTATCAGTCACATTGCCAGTTAGCAGGGCCAAAATAATGATAGTCAACACTACCCATAATTCATGTCTTTTACCCCGATTTTTCCGAAAATCCTTGACTAACTTCAGTTGTTCAATTATACTGTTTAACATGATTTTTTTAAAACCAAATAAAAGTGATCTCTTTTTAATTTTACCAAAATAAAGATCACTTTTATTTTCCTTTTTACCCCTGACTTTGAAAACCCCCTGCTGCTGGAAGGGGAGAGGAGAAGAATTCTTAATATTAAATATCTATCTAGTTTAAAAGTATTAATTACTCCCCCTTCCCTTGAAGGGAAGGGGGTTGGGGGGTTAGGTCACAGAGGTTTATGGGAGAGAATGAAACAGCCCTGGGGGGGGGCCCAGGGAACCACTTCGACACGCTCAGTGCTTCACAGTAAGAAGTAAAAGGGTTTCAGGATTCAAAAATGTCCTAAGCAATCAAGGGAAAATTAGATGATCTAATTCTGAATAATCGGGTAATTGTTCTTCTAAGATTTTACCATTTCTTACCACAATGCGATCGCTTTGTTGACGGGATAATATTTCACTCAAATAACGACCTTTAAAAATAATAAAATCTGCTGGTAGTCCGACACCAATTCGTCCGACATCCGATAACCCCATTAAATCTGCTGGGGTTTTTGTGACACTACATAACCAATCTTCAAAAGGTCGATCTAAATGGCAAATTCTCACAGCCATTTTAAACACTTCTAAACCATCATGATCACCAAATCCATAAAACGGATCACGACAATTATCACTTGCAAAGGTAACAGGAATTCCGGTTTGTTTTAATTCATGAACTAAGGTTGTTCCTCGCCAGCGTGGGGTTTTAGGAGATTCAGAGGAATGATATTGACGATCTTGTAAATAGAGGTTACACATCGGTAAACTGACAACCCCAATTCCTGCGGATTTTACTAAGTTTAAGGTATGTTGAACAACATCATCGGGTTGTACGGCTAAACTACAACAATGTCCGCAAACAATTTGACCTTCAAAATTATATTTTAACGCTGCTTCCGCAATTTTATATAAACAAATTGATTCTGGTTCTCCTGTTTCATCAACATGGAAATCCAAGTTTAATTTTCGATCTTTTGCGATTTGAAAAATCCTTTCAATTTGTCGATCTAAATCAGGATTCATATAGGCAACTCCCCCTAAAATTTCTCCTAATTCTGCAACTTTATCAACGACTTTTTCCCCTTCAGACGTTAAATAATAATCCAAAGAAGCTAAAGAAACACCTTGCAAAATTAAGCGATTTTCCCATTCTGTTCTTAGGGTTTTAAACAGATCCCAACTTAAATCTATTAACCGTCCCGCCGAATCTAAATGAGTCCGAATGGCTTTTGTTCCATGCACATAACTACACTTTAATCCAAATTCCATCCGTCGGTAAATATCTTCCGCCGTCCAGGTTTCTTCATCTTTAAACGTCGCCGTTAACGCATCGTTAAAGGTTCCTTTTATATTCGGTGAACGTTCCCAAATATGACCTTTATCTAAATGGGTATGAACATCTACAAAACAGGGCCAAATTTGTTTTCCCTGTAAATCTACGGTTGCAATATTTTTTGATTTAACACTTCCGGGTACAACAATCTGATCTATTATCCCCGATTCAATTTTAACATCTACCACTGCCATACCCTCTTGATTGGCTGAATTTGCGATCGCCTCATCTTTATCTGTGAGTACACAAACGGGAACACGAACATTTTTTAACCAATAACCAGAGGTATTAGGAATCATAAGTGGGAACTAGAAACCGGGTTTCTCTACTTTTTTAACATGATTTCAGCAAGTATGGAGAAGAAACCCGGTTTCTGAGTCTAAGCAGGGAACTAGAAACCGGGTTTCTCTACTTTTTTAACATGATTTCAGCAAGTATGGAGAAGAAACCCGGTTTCTGAGTCTAAACAGGGAACTAGAAACGGGGTTTCTCTACTTTTTTAGCATTGTTTCAGCAAGTAGGGAGAAGAAACCCGGTTTCTGAGTCTAAACAGGGAACTAGAAACGGGGTTTCTCTACTTTTTTAGCATTGTTTCAGCAAGTAGGGAGAAGAAACCCGGTTTCTCTACAGGAAAGCTAAAAACTCTCTAAAGATTGAGGGTTATGCAAAAAACGTATGGTATTGATGCTAAATCTTCATAGATTTTTAAGTTTTGTAACATTAGCTACGATTGTATCGAATTTTCAGCACTAACTTATTCATATTCCTTAACCGTTTGGTTGAAGAACAGAGGTGAAAGCTCTCACTTTAGGATGATTTTCACCCTAAACTTAAGCAATTTTTTACATTTGAGTCTCGCATGATACGGTTTGCCTTCAATAGACCTGTTAGGATTTGGCCAAATTTGATCCATTTTTCATGTTGGCCTAACGAGTTCGAGACCGAGCAATACTGAGGAATAGGCTATGACCAGCACACTCCCACAAAAAGTGGCTACCAACAAATTTGAGAAGCTCAAAGCAGAAAAAGACGGTTTGACTGTCAAAGACGAAATCGAAACCTTGGCCCGACTCGGTTGGGAAGCCATGGACGAAACTGACCGAGACTACCGCCTGAAATGGTTAGGGGTTTTCTTCCGTCCGGTGACTCCGGGTAAATTCATGCTGCGGATGCGTTTACCGAATGGGGTCATCACCAGTGAGCAGATGCGGGTTTTGGGGGAAATCGTGCAACGCTACGGTGATGACGGTAATGCTGATATTACCACAAGACAGAACCTTCAGTTAAGAGGAATTCGGATTGAGGATATTCCTGACATTTTCCGGCGCTTTGAAACCGTTGGACTCACCAGCATTCAGTCAGGAATGGATAACGTGCGAAACATCACAGGTTCACCCGTTGCGGGGTTAGATGCAGATGAACTGTATGATACCCGTGAGTTAGTCCAACAAGTTCAAGACCTAATTACAAATCACGGAAAAGGCAATTTTGAGTTTAGCAATTTACCGCGAAAATTCAATATTGCCATCGCCGGATGTCGGGATAATTCTGTTCATGCTGAAATCAATGATATTGCTTTTGTTCCAGCATTTAAACAGAATATTTTTGGCTTCAATGTCTTAGTCGGAGGCTTCTTTTCTGCCACCCGTTGTGCGGCTGCTATTCCCTTAAATGCCTGGGTACAACCTCATCAAGTTGTGGGTTTGTGTCGAGGTATTTTAGAAGTTTATCGAGACAATGGGTTAAGGGGAAGTCGTCAAAAAGCTCGGCTGATGTGGTTAATCGATGAATGGGGAATTGATAAGTTCCGTTCAGAAGTGGAAAAACAAATGGGTTATTCCTTAGAACCCGAAGCCGAAAAAGATGAAATTCTCTGGGAAAAACGGGATCATATTGGGGTTTATAAACAAAAGCAACCGGGATTCAACTATGTGGGATTAAATGTTCCTGTTGGACGGTTATATGCCAACGATATGTTAGAATTAGCCCGAATTGCTGAAGTCTATGGTGCTGGAGAAATTCGTTTAACCGTTGAACAAAATGTCATTATTCCCCAGATTTCCGATAGCCGTTTAGAAGCTTTTCTAACTGAACCTATTTTAGAAAAATTTTCCATTAGTCCATCGGGTTTAAGTCGAGGGTTAGTGTCCTGTACAGGCGCACAATTCTGTAACTTTGCCTTAGTTGAAACCAAAAATCGGGCTACGGCATTAGTAAAGGAATTAGAAGCAGAATTAACTGTGGAAAAACCCGTTAGAATTCATTGGACAGGCTGCCCTAATTCTTGCGGACAACCCCAAGTCGCTGATATTGGATTAATGGGAACAAAAGCCCGGAAAGAGGGTAAAGTTGTTGAAGGCGTTAACCTCTATATGGGGGGTACAGTTGGGAAAGATGCTAAACTCGGTGAATGTGTCCAAAAATCCATTCCCTGTGACGATCTAAAACCAATTCTGCGACAAATTTTAGTAGAGCAATTTGGTGCTAAACTTAAAGATGGAGTAGATTTAACCAGTTCAGAGTCTGAAATTAATTCCCAAAACGATACTCCAGACACACCCGTTAAAACAGCCACAATTGTTTTTGCTAAATCGGGTAAAACCATAACCTGTGAAGAAAATGAACTCATTCTCGATGTAGCAGAACGAGAAGGAATTATAATTCCCAGTAGTTGCCGATCAGGAAATTGTGGAACCTGCCAACAAAAATTAATTGAAGGGCAGATCCAATATAATAATAATCCTGATGCAGCAAAAGACCTAGAACCGGGTATGATTTTAACCTGTAGTGCCCAGGTTATGAATACAGTCGTTATTGATGCTTAACGACTTAAAAATTGAGCAAGAAAACCCCATCAATTATTTACCAACACGGAATAAAGACATAGGACATGAGTAAGCTTTCACGACGTAAATTCCTTTTGACGGCTGGTGTTACTGCGGCGGGAACCATCTTTGTACATGGTTGTACTTCCGGTACTAATTCTTCAACAACGGCTACTAATTCTTCCCCGGCTGCAACCGCAGTTCCCGCAGCCAATATTAATCCGGCTGATGCCCCAGAAACACCAACGGCAACATTAGGATTTATTGCCTTAACCGACTCTGCCCCCTTAATTATTGCCTTAGAAAAAGGGTTATTTGCCAAATATGGCATGACTGATGTTAAGGTGGTTAAACAAGCCTCTTGGCCTGTCACCCGTGATAACTTAGAATTAGGGTCTGCTGGTGGGGGAATTGATGGGGCGCATATTTTATCTCCCATGCCCTATTTAATGACATTAGGAACGATTACCAAACAACCCGTTCCGATGTATCTTTTAGCCCGGTTAAATACCAATGGTCAGGCAATTTCGTTAGGGAAAGAATACCTGGATGCTAAACTAACCGTTAATGATAGTTCTAAATTTAAAGACATTGTATTAGCCGCTAAAAATTCAGGAAAAGAAGTCAAAGCCGCCATTACATTCCCCGGAGGAACCCACGATTTATGGATGCGCTATTGGTTAGCATCAGGGGGTACAATTCCTGATACCGATATTTCGATTATTCCTGTTCCTCCGCCCCAAATGGTTGCTAATATGAAAGTCGGGAATATGGAAGGCTTCTGTGTGGGTGAACCTTGGAATGCTCAATTAGTCAATCAGAAAGCGGGATATACGGCATTAATTACCGGAGAATTGTGGAAAGATCACCCCGAAAAAGCCTTTAGTATGCGCGCAGACTGGGTTGATAAAAATCCCAAAGCCGCAAAAGCATTAACAATGGCCGTCTTAGAAGCCCAACAATGGTGTGATAAACCCGAAAATGTTGAGGAGATGTGTCAAATTGTCTCTCAAGATAAGTGGTTTAAAGTACCTGCTAAAGATATTATTGGGCGCTCTAAAGGAGATATCGATTATGGTGATGGTCGGGTTGTAACCGCCAGTCCCATTGCGATGAAATTCTGGAGGGATAATGCTTCTTATCCTTATAAAAGCCATGATACTTGGTTCTTAACGGAAGATATTCGTTGGGGATATTTACCCCCCAATTTAGATATTAAAGCCACCGTTGATAAAGTCAACCGCGAAGATATTTGGAAGGAAGCGGCAAAATCTTTAAATGTTCCCGCAGACCAAATTCCAGCAACCCCCTCTCGCGGTGTTGAAACCTTCTTTGATGGTATCCAATTTAACCCCGATGATCCTCAAGCTTATCTTAATAGTTTAGCCATCAAAAAAATCTAATATCCTCGGTTTGATCCCCTTACGAAAGAGGGGGAACCAAAGACTCAAAGCTCTACTTTTTCAAGAGGGAACTGGACTATGAAAGTCCCCCTTTTTAAGGGGGATTTAGGGGGATCAAATCTAGGGATATATTGCTAAAAATCTGGTTCAAACTCACTCATCTCTAACCCGTATGACCACAAGCATTAAAGCCCGTTCTAACAGTAACAATCCGCTCAATTTTGTCTTTGATTGGTTTAATAAAAACCGTAATAAAATCATTCGTCCGTTAATTGCTGTCGCTATTTTTCTGGCAATTTGGCAACTGTTATGTTCAGGGGAAAATCCAAACTTACCTTCCCCAATTACCACCGTTAAGGAATCTTGGGAATTAATTATTAACCCCTTTTTCGATAATGGAGGCACAGATAAAGGGTTAGCTTGGCAAGTTCTAGCCAGTTTACAACGGGTTGCCATTGGATTTACCTTATCCGCTATTGTCGGAATTGCATTAGGGATTTTAATCGGAACAAATGCCTTTATGTATGATGCCTTAGATCCCTTATTTCAAATCCTCAGAACCATTCCCCCCCTGGCTTGGTTGCCCATCGCCTTAGCTGCTTTACAACAATCGAATCCTGCTGCTATTTTCGTGATTTTTATTACAGCAATTTGGCCGATTATTATTAACACCACCGTCGGCGTTCAACAAATCCCCCAAGACTATAAAAACGTAGCCAGAGTTTTACGTTTACCCCGACAAAAATACTTCTTCAAAGTGTTATTTCCTTCCGCCGTTCCTTATATCTTTACCGGGTTAAGAATTGGGATTGGTTTATCTTGGTTAGCCATTATTGCAGCAGAAATGTTAGTGGGTGGAGTTGGCATTGGGTTCTTTATTTGGGATGCCTATAATAGCTCTCGAATGAGTGCCATTATTGTTGCTCTAATCTATGTTGGTGTTGTCGGTTTAATCCTCGACCGTACCATTGGTTTTATTGCTTCAAAAGTGGTTCCTGCGGATCAAAAATAAACTCTGATTTCCATCAATTGTTCACCCTTCTCACCTGAAATTATGTCTGTATTCGTAGAAGTTGATCACGTTCATCGCATTTTTAATCTCCCCAATGGAGAACAATATATTGCGCTGAAAAATATTGAACTCAAAATTAAAAAAGGGGAATTTATTTCCTTAATCGGACATTCGGGCTGTGGGAAATCAACCTTATTAAATATTATTGCCGGGTTAGATCAAGCCTCCGAAGGTGGCATTATTTTAGAAGGGCGAGAAGTCCGTGAACCTGGGCCAGATCGCATGGTGGTGTTTCAAAATTATTCCTTATTACCTTGGTTAACGGTACGAGAAAATATTGCCTTAGCCGTTGATGAAGTCTATCGCAAACTGTCTAAAACTGAACGAAAAGAGATTATTGAACAACATATTAAATTAGTCGGTTTGAGACAAGCTGCTGATAAATTACCGGGCGAAATTTCGGGGGGAATGAAACAACGAGTTGCTATCGCCCGTGCCCTGGCTATTCGCCCCCAATTATTACTTTTAGATGAACCCTTTGGGGCCTTAGATGCGTTAACTAGAGGGGGGTTACAAGAGCAGTTAATGAAAATCTGCGAAGCGAACCAAGTTAGTGCCGTGATGGTGACTCACGATGTCGATGAAGCCTTACTTTTATCGGATCGAATTGTGATGTTAACCAACGGCCCCGAAGCCCATATTGGGCAAATTTTAGAGGTGAATATTCCCCGTCCTCGTCAACGGATGGACGTGGTAAACCATCCTAACTATTATGCCTTGCGGAATGAAATTGTTTATTTCCTGAATCAACAGAAAAAAGCCAAAAAATCAGCCCTCAAAAAAGCTCCTACTGTTATTGCTAAAAATGGCTTAGAAAAAGTCAATTTAGACATTGGTTTTATTCCCTTAACCGACTGCGCTCCCCTGATTATTGCTAAAGAAAAAGGCATTTTTGAGGAATATGGCTTAACGGAAGTCAACTTAAGTCGAGAAACCAGTTGGAAACTGTTAGGTCAGGGGGTGGTAGAAGGGCGTTTAGATGCAGCCCAAATGGTGGCAGGAATGCCCTTAGCCATGACGTTAGGTTTCGGTAAAAATCCCCCGATACCGATGGTAACCGCCTTAACTTTATCTCGCAATGGTAATGCTATTACCCTGAATAAACACTTGTATGAAAATGGGGTTAAAACCTTAGAAGACTTTAAAAATTATATTGAAAAAAACCTTGACAAAGTACATACATTAGGCATGGTTCATCCGAGTTCCATGCACAATTTAATGTTACGTTATTGGTTAGCCGCAGGAGGAATTAACCCGGATCAAGATGTTAATTTAACGGTAATTCCACCCCCTCAAATGCAAGCCAATTTAAAAGCGGGGAATATTGATGGTTATTGTGTTGGGGGGCCTTGGAATGCGCGCTCTGTTCATGAAGGGTTAGGATATATTATTGCTAATAGTTTTGATATCTTCCCCAATGGACATACGGAGAAAGTTTTAGGGGTGACAGAAGACTGGGCAAATCGTTATCCTAAAACCCATATTGCTTTGGTAAAATCCTTAATTGAAGCTTGCGATTATTGCGATGATCGCCGAAATCGAGAAGAAATTTTAGGGATTTTATGCCGTGATGAATATGTTGGATCTGATGCCGAATATACCCGATTAGGATTTATTGATCCGGTTCAACGAGGGGATGGTCAACCCCCCGAATTATTAGTCAATTACAATCAGTTTTTTGTGGATAAAACCAATTGCCCCGATGCCACAGAATTCCTTTGGATCATGGCAGAAATGGCACGTTGGGGAATTACACCTTTTCCTAAAAACTGGGTTTCTATGATAGAACGAGTGTTAAGAATTGATGTTTATGGTCAAGCTGCCAGAGAATTAGGATTATCGGATATGGGACGCGATCGCCAAAGCATTAAATTATTTGATGGCACAATTTTTAATCCCCATGATCCGATTAAATATCTCAAAAATCTCCAAATTAAACAGGAAATTCGGATTGAAGAAATCATCCTTGATTCAATTGCTGCCTAACTCAAACCGTAAGCCCTCAACCGTTAACCCTAAAAAATTATGCAAATTTTAGATAATATTTCCTCTAAACTCACTTCTTCCTCAAAATCCGATGACTTTTTGGTGATTGATCAAGTGTCTAAAGTTTATGACACCCCAAAAGGGAAATATATTGTGCTTGAAGATATCAATCTTCGGGTCAAAGAAGGCGAATTTATTTGCATTATCGGTCACTCCGGTTGCGGAAAATCCACGCTATTAAATATGGTGGCTGGGTTTAATCAACCGACAACCGGGGTAATATCTGTTCAAGGACAATTGATCACCGAACCTGGGCCAGAACGAATGGTGGTGTTTCAAAATTATTCTCTGTTACCTTGGTTGACAGCGAAAGAAAATATTCATTTAGGGGTTGAGTCAGTATATCCTGACAAATCAACCACCGAACAACTGGAAATTGTCAAAGAAAATTTAGAGTTAGTGGGGTTATCGGAAGCGGCGAATAAAAAACCCTCTCAACTCTCAGGAGGTATGAAACAACGGGTTTCCATCGCCCGCGCCTTAGCGACTCGTCCCCAAATGCTGATTTTAGACGAACCCTTCGGTGCTTTAGACCCCATTACCCGCGAAGAATTACAAGAAGAACTTCTGAGTATTTGGCAAGATCATCGGATTACAGTTTTAATGATTACCCATGATATTGATGAAGCCTTGTTTTTAGCCGACCGTTTGGTGATGATGACCAATGGCCCCGCCGCCCAAATTGGAGAGATCCTAGACATTCCCTTCTCCCGTCCCCGCAACCGGGCTAAAATTATGGAAGATCCGCGATATTATGAATTGCGGAACTATGCCCTAGATTTCCTCTTCCGACGCTTTGCCCATCATGAGGAAGATGAAGAGACCACCGAAGAGATCACAATAGAAGATACAACCCCTGACACGGGATTAGCACAAAGCACTACAATAGCACCCAGTTCTAGTCATATAGCAACAGAGGTGCTGAATATGCAACCCAATAGACCTAACCCAGATGAAAATCCCTATGCTACAACGCCTGAACCTGAGTTAACTCATGCAGTCGATCCCGTGGCTCCACCCGAAGAAATGTCACCTGCGACGAAAACAGGGATATTATTTGCACTCTGGGGAGTTATTATTGCAACCTTAGTGGGCTCATTAGTCTTTAATTCCACCCCTACCACCGCCAATAAAGAGGCAGAAACCCCAGAATCATCTGCTACGACGATGGAAACAGAAACCACTACCGTTACTGAAACGGTGACTCCCATCACAACAGCCTCTCCCACCCTATCCCCCACTCCGACTGCTACCTTATCGCCCACAGTTCCCTCGGTCAGTCCTTCTCCCTCCTTGGAGTCAACCGCAACTCCTTCACCGAACGCAGTAGCAACGACATCACCCAGTCCCAATAGCCTTGGATCGACAACAAGCCCTTCCTCTCCCGGTTCAACAACGGCTATCGCCCCGACAACAACCCTATCTCCATCCCCAACAACGATTTCACCTTCTCCCGTTGCGACGGCATCCCCAACCCCTGAGAGTTTAGCGGCGGCGACAACTTCCCCCTCTGGAACAGCAACCGAACCTACCACAACGGCCTCACCCTCGGTTTCTCCTTCTCCGGTGGCTACCACCTCGCCGACTGAATCAGCAACATCCATGAGTAGCACAACAGCAACCCCTAGTGCTGAGGATCTTGAACAGTTAAATCAAGAGGTTTTTGCCACCATTAATGAAGCTTGGACAAGCACTCCAGTAACAGCCGTCTCTGTTTATATCGTTAAAGTGAGTCGAACTGGGGATATTTTAAGTTATGAAGCTAAATCTCCTGATGCGACTCAAAATGTTAATAATACCCCTCTGCCAAAGTTAGTCAAGTCGGATGTTACCCAAACTCCCTATACTCAATTTGAGGCAACTTTTACCCCCGCAGGAACTTTAGATCTCAAATCGGCTCAATAGAGCATCAATGAGGAGGAATTGGGATCATAATCAGTTCCCAATTTCTCTCTTTTTTTCTCGATTTTCATTGGTAATAAACGCTTTTAATTCAATATCAATCATCAAATATTTCAGCTATAAAAGTTTGTTTAAATTTTCACTTCATTTTTTGAATTTAGAATTTTTTCTGATAACATTATGAACACGATTAAAACACTTTGCCCCTTTTGTGGTGTGGGTTGTGGTTTAGAAATTGTCTCTACACCAACTTCCGATCAAGACATTAAGCGGGATCAACACGGAAACCCAATTTGGAAAGTCCGAGGCGATCGCCAACATCCCTCTAGTCAAGGTATGGTCTGTGTTAAAGGAGCTACCGTTACAGAATCCATTCGTCGCGATCGCCTTTTACACCCCATGATCCGAGAAACCTTAGATCAACCCTTCCGACAAGTGAGTTGGGATGAAGCCTTAACTTTAATTGTGGATCAAATCAATAGCGTTCGCAGCCAGTATGGTTCTGATGCCTTGTGTATGTACGGTTCTGGTCAGTTTGTTACAGAAGATTATTATGTCGCTCAAAAACTGATCAAAGGGTGTTTAGGAACCAATAATTTTGATGCTAATTCTCGTTTATGTATGTCTTCTGCTGTATCAGGTTATGTTCAAAGTTTAGGTGCTGATGGCCCCCCCTGCTGTTATGATGATTTAGAATTAACGGATTGTGCGTTTATTGTAGGCAGTAATACCGCCGAATGTCATCCGATTGTTTTTAATCGTTTTGCCAAATATCATAAAAAAAATCCTGACGTTAAATTAATAGTTGTTGACCCTCGACATACCCAAACCGCCGAAGCCGCCGACTTGCATTTACCCATTCGCCCTGGAACGGATATTGATTTATTTAATGGCATTGGTTATTTATTATTAAGATGGGGAGATATTGATGCAGTTTTTATTGATGAATGTACTCGCAACTTTCAACAATATGCTCAACTTTTACAATCCTATACCCCCGAAATTGTTGCTGAACGTTGTGGAATTACAATCGAAGCGTTAGAAACAGCCGCCCGTTATTGGCAACAATCAAAACGAATTTTATCGTTATGGTCAATGGGATTAAATCAGTCTTCCGAAGGAACTGCAAAAGTGCGATCGCTGATTAATCTACACTTAATGACGGGTCAAATTGGTAAGCCCGGATGTGGCCCCTTTTCCCTCACCGGACAACCCAACGCCATGGGAGGACGAGAAGCGGGAGGTTTAGCCCATCTATTACCCGGTTATCGCTTTGTCAGTAACCCTCAACACCGGGCTGAAGTTGAACGGTTTTGGGGAATTCCTGAAGGTCGCATTTCTCCGGCCCCCGGACGCACCGTTTGGGATATGATTATCGGTTTAGAACAGGATGAGGTACAGTTTCTCTGGATCGCCGCTACAAATCCAGCCGTTAGTCTACCCGATCTCGAACGTACCAAAGCCGCCCTATTAAAATCCCCCTTTACCGTTTATCAAGAAGCTTACTATCCCACCGAAACCTCGGCTTATGCCCATGTCCTCCTCCCCGCTACCCAATGGAGTGAAAAAACTGGGGTGATGACCAACTCAGAACGCCGTGTTACCTATTGTCCAGGGTTTGATCAACCTCTGGGAGAAGCTCGACATGACTGGGAGATTTTTGCCGAAGTCGGACGACGCTTAGGGTTTAAAGAACAATTTGCCTTTCAAACCTCGGCGGATGTTTATGCTGAATTTGTCCAACTTACGTCAGGTCGTCCCTGTGATATGTCGGGGTTAAGCCATGACCGTTTGCAACACCAAGGGCCAACCCAATGGCCTTGTCCCGCAGGAAGTACGGAGTCCGGTCGCCAACGCTTATACACCGATAATCATTTTGCGACCCCCGACGGTCGGGCAATATTTGGGGGATATCATTCTAAAGGGTTAGCTGAACCCAGTGATCCGAATTATCCCTATGTGTTAACAACAGGTCGTCTGTATGGTCATTGGCACACCCTCACTCGCACCGGAAGAACCAACAAAACCCAACAAATGCACCCCGACCCGTTTATTGAGATTCATCCCAAAGATGCAGCGAATTTAGGGATTGAAAATGGTGATATTGTTGAAGTGCGTTCTCGGCGGGGAAGTTGTCAATTTCCGGCTAAAGTAACCGCTTTTATCGCCCCTGGAACTGTATTTGTCCCGATGCACTGGGGGGCATTATGGGCATCGGACGCAGAAGCCAACACGTTAACCCACCCTCATGCCTGTCCCGACTCTCGCCAACCGGAATTAAAAGCCTGTGCTGTCCAACTGAAATCAGTTATCAGTTATCAGTTATCAGTCATCAGTCAAGAAGTGGATAGTTGATTAACTCTTAACGCTTTTACTAATCACTAAATATCGATAGAAACTGGGTTTTTTGGGTTCTCGCTGGTTAGGGAACCTTTTGCGATGTCCATCGACTATTAAAGTAAGTCAGGAGTTAGGAAAATTGCTGACTTGCCTTTTCCCCAGATAGCCTCGGAATTCTGATCACAACTGTTAAAATCTTCTCTCAGGATGATGTAAACGCCCCCAGAAAGTTTTAGTTTAAAATCAAGGAAAGAATTCACCCTTTTCTCAAGTTGAGTAGACCTATGAAACCGACATTAACCTTAGCGACATTGGTATTAGCAGCCAGTTCTATGCTTCCAGCTTATGCTGTGATGCCTAATAACCCCATTAACACAACTTCTTCAAGACAGTCCTCTCAAGATTTAATTCTAGCTCAAAATAATTTTGATCAATATCGTCAACAGCGTCATGCACAGTTAGAACAGCAAATGCGGGAAGAGGTGAAAAAACCTCAATATAACAATTTATCTCAAGCCCAAAAAGCTCAAATGATTCGGGATGCTCATAATGCCCTCGATCAAAGTTTAGATCGGGAATATGACACCTGGAAACAACGGCAATCTAATAATGGCCGTAATAATAACAATGGTCGTTATAATAATGGTCGTTATAATAACAATAATCGCAATAATAACAACAATCGTAACGATCGCTATAGCCAACAATCATTTGATCAATATCGTCAACGCCGTCATGCGGAGTTAGAACAGCAAATGCGACAAGAGGTGAGAAAACCTCAATATAACAATTTAACCTCAGCCCAAAAAGCCCAAATGATTCGAGATTCTCATACTCAGTTAGATCAACGTTTAGATCAAGAATATGAAGCTTGGAAACGGGGTGATACCAACGGGAATTATAATAACGGTCGGTATAATTCAGGAACTTATAATGGGAGCGATCGCTATGATCGTTATGATCGCACCAATCAAACCTATCCCCAACCCTATCCCAATAATGGTCGTTACACTCGTTAATTGTAGGGTGTGTAAGCAACGCGCACGCACCATCTGGGATGATTTATCAAAGGAAAATAGAGCCTTGAATTAAAATTCAGGCTCAAAGCTTAAACCTATTAAAATAGGTTAAAAAATTAATAAAGCTAAAACTTTAGTTGGTTAAAACTGACTAAAGTTTTTAATATACAGAAATTCCCTATGCGTATGGGGATTTACAATGTCGTTTGATTGTGAGTGAAGATAGAAACAACTTTTTATTGATTACTTTGGGATGGGAAGATGATGTACAGGTTCATGGATGTTTGGTTCATATAGAGGTGATTGGCGATAAAATTTGGATACATCGAGATGGATTAGAGGATGGAATTGCCAATGAGTTAGTTAAGGCAGGAATTCCTAAAACTCAAATTGTCTTAGGGTTTCATCCTGCTAATATTCGTCCTTACACGGAGTTTGCTGTTAATTAATAATAAAAACTTCAAGACTGAGATCATTTTCTCAGTCTTAAAGTTGACATCCTTCCCCCACATTTTTGTAGGAAAACACTAATTGCCTTAATCCTAAAATATAGTTTCTAGCAATCAGTAAAACTAGATAAATTTGAAATCTTGGTATTTTGAAATCTGTGTGAGATTAGTGTCAACGACAACAGCCAGAACATCGTTACCTTTCCAAATCAAAGTATCAATTACTCCTGGAGAACCTGCATCTTTCTCATACCGAGTAGTCAGTGTGTACTCTCCTATGTTACCTGTAACTTGAATTTTATCTCCTTGATTCCGGTTAAAATCCTCAATGTAAGACCAACTGCTAGAACCGGCATATCCGTAGTATCTCTGCCCGTTATAAATATGACCTAAAACAAAAGTATCGGCTCCTAAATCTCCTCGTAATCTATCACGTTCTACAGAACCAACATTATATCCATCTAAAACATCATTACCTGAACCTCCATTAAGATAATCATCGCCAGAGCCACCTAATAATTGATCGTCGTTATAATCTCCATATAAAATGTCATTGCCAGAGTCTCCACTTAGCGAATCATTGCCATAACCGCCATGCAAATTGTCAAAGCCGTTACCACCAATGAGGGTATCCCATCCGCTATCATCGCCACCATAGGCACTGTCATTACCATCGCCACCACTCAGATAATCATGACCATTCTGACCATGTAGTTGATCATTTCCTCCATTACCGTACAACCAATCATTTCCTGCATTACCATAAATTTGATCATTATAGGGACTACCAGGTAGATAGTCACTGTTACCAGTTCCATAAATGTCAGCCATATTCAATTCCTCCAGAGAATTAAGTTTTTAGTGTTTAGACTTGAATTGAGGTTGGGTTAAGCAAAGCAAAACCCAACAGCTACATTGAGATTTTTCGATCTGAATCTCTGCCTTAAGACTTGGAACTACCTTTGTTTAGATGAGCAGCAATAGTCATACCAGTAATAATGGCTTGAGCAGTATGGTTAGGTTCTTTAGATCCCTTTTCGGCGTACCCTTTTTCTTTACTGCTTGTTACTTTTTTATCCATGCTTTCAGACATTGATTTTGCCTCCCTTGCTTAGAAGTTAAAATGAAAAGTTAAGAGTCATTAGAAAGTGATTAATTACCTTTCTGATAAATAGATTAAGGCGAATTTCTTTAAGGGTCAGTAGATTAAAGTCACTCATTTAAAAAATGACCTTTTTAGCGTTAAAAGGGTGATAAAGTTACCCATAGTTAACCAAAGTCAGCCAAAGTCATCTATAGTTATTATTAGAGGCTGCGACTTACCAGTGGATACATCTATGGACATCAATTCAGTCTTGGACTTTATCAGTTCACAACTCATGGCCAAGAAGCTCAAAACCTTGAGTACCCTTGAAACTACAATCTTGAGAGAGGCGTGGAAGGGTAAAGATGGCAAAAGTTATGACGAAATTGGAAATAGCGAAGGGTTTGCAGGTGAAAGTGTTAAGACTGCTGCATACAAGCTTTGGCGAAGGTTGTCAAACTTATATGAAGAAAAGGTAAATCGGGATAATGTGCAAGCGGTTGTAGAGCGTTACTATAATAAAGTTGCGATCGCCTCTCCCTCCACACCTATACTTCCTGCACCTAATTTTATTGATAGTAACAATACGATCGCCATTCCTGAAAATATTGTTAACGAAAATATTAATTTCATCGGTCGTGAAAATGCGATCGCTCACCTTAAAACCAAAATCAATCAAGGTGCAAAAATTATTTTAATTCAAGCCGCCGCAGGAATTGGGAAAACAACTTTGGCTACAGAATTTCTGAAAAATCAAAATTTTGATAAAATCTTATATTTGACGATGGCGAAGGAAAGAGAAACTATCTCGCCTGTTGAAACGATTGTTGAGGAATGGCTGAAAAAGGACTTTGAGGAGGAACCTGGACGGGATTTTATGGTATCATTAGGACGGCTAAAACGACTGTTACAAACTCAAAAAATTGGGATATTAATTGATAACTTAGAACCTGCACTGGATTCTGAATTTAGATTTATTGAACCCCATCGACGTTATATCGAACTATTGAGGATGTTAACAGATCCGATGGTGCAGTCAGTAACTTTAATCACCAGTCGTGAACGTTTGTGTGAAGGGGATATTACGGTTGAAACCTACCGTTTACCAGAGTTAGACTATTGTGCCTGGAAACAATATTTTGAATATTATCAGATTAATAATCATGATTCTATTTTAACTGAAATGCACAAAGTCTATGGGGGAAATGCCAAGGCGATGCGAATTTTGTGTGGTGCAGTTCAAGAAGATGATCAAGGAAATATTCAAGCTTATTGGAATTATAACAAAGCTGAAATTTTAGCTAAACCCGATTTGAAAAATTTAGTGAATTCTCAGTTTAAGCGCTTGCAAGAACTTGATATTAATACGTTTAAATTATTATGTCGGTTGGGATGTTACCGCTATCAAGATGTTCCGACTGTTCCTTATAATGGGTTATTGTGTTTATTATGGGATGTTCCAGAAGGCGAACAGCGCAGGGTAATTGAGTCGTTAAAAAATCGCTCTTTAGTGGAATTTAAGCAGGGTGAGTTCTTTCTACATCCGATGATTAGAGAAGAAGCGATCGCACGTTTGAGAAAAAGTGAAGATTGGGAAACGGCTAATATTAAAGTTGCAAAATTTTGGACGGAGAGTGTTGAGACTGTTGAAAATGTACAAGATGCGTTGACAGCTTTTGAAGCTTATTATCAATACTTAAATATTAATGACTACCACCAGGCTGCTGAGGTTATTATTAAAACTAGAACAAATAGTAAGTGGAGAATGCCTCATGAATTAGGAATAAATTTTTGGCATTTAGGACTTTTTAATAAAATTATTTTTGACACTGAATACATTATTGATAATATTAAAATTGAAACTTATAAAGGGCATCTTTATAATATCATAATATACCCTTATATCCAGATTGGAGAAATTAATAAATCAGTTATTTTATGTAAAAAATTAGAGGAGATAGCCAAAGAGTTACTACAGTCAAAACCAGAAAGGACGATTATAAAGCAATGTTATGACTTTCAAAGTATTTCTTTTTTTATGAGGGGGATTTGTCAAATTGAGCTAGGAGAACTTCAAGAAGCTTTAGGTTATTTTGAAAAATCTCTATCTATTGATGTAAAATATGGAAATGAATGGTATGCTTTTGGAGACAGATTTTTCTTGGCTTTCTTAAAATCATGCTTAGGTTTAAAAGAAGAAGCCTTAGAAATAGCTGATATTATTTACAATCAAATATCCGAAAATAATTGGGATCTTTGGATTGGAGGATATAGTTATTTATTTCTTGGTTTAACTTATAAAAACCTAAAACAAATAGAAAAAAGCTTTGAAATGTATTTTTCAGCAATTGTATTTGCTCAGGAGAGTAAGTATATTCAAGTAAAAGCAAAGTCTTTAACAGGTTTAGGAGAACTTTACCGAATGCAAGGGGAATTTGCAACCGCACTCACCCATCATCAAGAATCGATAGAAATTTTAGAAAATATTGGGGCAAAATGTGATTTAGCTGAAGCTTATTATCAACAAGCTTTAACCTATCAAGAGATGGGGGATAGGGAAAACAGCAAACCTAATTTTGATAAAGCAATTAAACTCTTTGAAGAAATTGAAGCACCTCGACAGGTTGAGAGGGTGATAAAGTCAATCATTTGAGAAAAAAAGGTTATTCTAGCAGCTTAGTGGAACTTAAACACCTTTGCTGATGCCATTGGAGCCTTTCGCACAGCGATATCTTTTCGATTTGTGGAGTGGCTCCAGCATAATAGGGATATATTTGCAGCCTACAAAACAAGTTTAAACTTGATTTGAGCTTAATATTTGTTTAAATCCCAATAACCCCATTTACAATAATCCTTCAAGTCGTTTCCGAATATCATCCAGTTCAGGAGAGGCAAATTCGGGTTCCTCCTGTTCCTCTTCTAAGGGGTCGGCTTCAATTTGCCAGTCGGTTTTATCCACATTCTGTTCGGGGGGAATCGCTAACTCTCCAGATGCAATCAGTTCCCAGTCATAGTCAACGCTTTGGCAAAAGTCCTTAATTTCCTCTGCATCAAGAGCTTCAACCAGTGGCGTCGGGAAATCCTGAGCCTCCAGCAGCAAGCCATAGCGGGTGGCATCATCCTCATCTTCAAACATTAACACTTTATTGCGATCGCCCATCTGAATCGTATGAATCCCCTCATTTTCTGTTCCCGCATTGAACAGCAGCACGTAAACTCGCATAGCTTTTCATGAAGTTGTAATAACTATAGCTTTACTATCTTACAGCCAAACCGTCAAAATTTTTCCAGGGTCTGCCTGATTGTTTTGGGTAACACTCTTCTGTAAGATGACATTGAGAAAAAAACTTTTATTTTTGATAACAGTCAATGCAGCTTGTTGATTTATCCCGTCAATCTTTAGCTTTGCAACGGTTTATTCAAGATCAAACCTTATGTCCCCCCACATTTAATTCCACTATTTGTGATCAGGATGAGATGTATTTATTTGCCTTAGCTAATCACGGTATACCGGAGCGCGCCTGTATTCGTTATTATTTTAATGGCCGTCGAATTTTAGATACAGTCCGACAGGTTTTAAACTGGAATTTTGAAGATTTAAGTCGAATTTCATCCTTTTTAGATTTTGCCAGTGGTTATGGACGTTTCACGCGGTTTTTAGTTCAGGATATCCCTCCTCAAAAAATCTGGATTTCTGATATTTATGCTCAAGCGGTAGAATTTCAAAAAGAACAATTCGGGGTTCAAGGAATTGTTTCGACAACCTATCCCCAGGATTATCCAATTCAACAATCCTTTGATTGTATTTTAGCTTGTTCTTTCTTTAGTCATCTGCCTGAAGCTACGTTTTTCTCGTGGTTACAAAAACTCTATTCTTTGCTTTCTCCCCAAGGAATGTTAATGTTTAGCGTTCATGATCGACTTTTATTACCTCCCCATTTAGCCATTTTACCCTCCGATATTTTATTTATTCCTAATAGTGAAAGTCGCAGCTTAGATGTTAATGAATATGGCACAACCTATGTCGGTGAAACCTTTGTAGCTAATTGCCTAAATACCATTAGTAAAGGAGAAGCCATTTATTCTCGAATTCCCCAAGGAATTTGTCGCTATCAAGATTTATATCTCGTCACCCGCCATCTTCAAAAACCCTTATCTTCCCTAAAATTTAGTCACAACCCTCAAGGAAAAATAGAACAGTGTGAATTAACCTCAGAGGGAAGCCTTTTATTAAAAGGATGGGTATCAGAAATTAATCCCCATAGCCAATTAGAAGAAATTTTAGTTTTCGTCAATGGAACGTTAATTCAAAATTCTTTACTCTCTATTCACCCCTCAGCAACTGAGTCTCAATGGTCTTGGTCTTGTCAAGTTCCTCTGGGTAAAAATTCTCAACAATCCATTATTTTAATTAAAGCTATTAATTCCCAAGGATTAGAATGGGTTTTTGAAACAACAACTGTAGAAAATTTAATTGAAATCTATAGTAATCTTTTTTGACACTGTTAAAAAATGTAAAAAAGACAAAATAAATAGATTTTTAGCTATTTTATCCCTGTTTCCAAGGGTTACAAGTTATTTAAGAATTGATCTCTATACGGTTTTTTCGTAAAGGGGTTTGAATCGCCAGTGAGTTTATAATTTTAGCACAGAAAATTATTGTTATAGTTCAAATTTATCGTGATTTTAACATATCTATTAAAATCTTACCAAAATTTTACCGATATTTTACGAATTATCTCTAAAACATTGTTAAAAATCATCCTGATTCTGTACGCTAACAAGAGTCTACTATTCCAGAGGCAGAGGCCAGAAAACAAGATCAGATTCCAGGGATGTGTTTGTACTTCCTGAAATCGGGTTAATCGATATTAAAATGTTGTTTTCCTCTGTAACCCTTTTGTTGTTTACCCTAAAGTACAATGCTAAGTTTTGAACCCATGTCTAACCCAGTTGCTAGAGAAACAATAACCTCTAACCCAATTGTGACTGTATTTGATAGTGAAGTAGATACTCTCATTGGAGGTGATGGTGCAGATTCGTTCTTTTTGCGTCGAAATGGAGATCAAATTTCCCCCTTAAGCCCTGCTGCATCACTCATTGGTACGAGCAAAGATGATACTTTAGTTGGAACAATTAATCGTGATGTGATTACAGGTCGAGATGGAAATGATATGATTTCCAGTTTCCTAGGAGATGATTTTATTGAAGGACAAAATGGAGATGATATTCTATTTTCAGGTCAAGGGAATGATTTAGTCATCGGAAATTCAGGAATTGATACCCTATTTGGTGATGTCGGAGTTGATACGGTTTATGGGGGGCCAGACCCAGATCTTGTGTTTGGGAATAATGATCAGGATACCCTGTTTGCAGATGGTGGAGATGATAGTCTTTATGGAGGTCAAGGAAACGATAGTTTGATTGGGGGGACAGGAAACGATTTACTATTAGGAGATCGCGGTAATGATACGCTTTTAGGGATTTCTAGTGATAGTTTAGGATATACTTTAATTACTGATTTTAATGGAGATGAAGATAAATTACTTTTAGGGGGTGTTCCTGAGTTGTATTCAATTGATAGTTCTCCTCGAAATGTACCGGAAGGGGTTGCTATTTTCAAACAGAATATAGATGGTTCAAAACAATTATTAGCCATTGTTCAAGGAGATATTGCATCGACGTTTGATAGTAATCAATATGTCTTTATTTAATCCTTCCCTGAACTTAAAGCCACCCCCTCAATTCAAGAGTAGGGGGGGTGGCTTTAAATTTTTGGCTGAAAAACATCTAAAAATTGACTGTTATAGGGTTCTAGGGACTTAAAGATTGATGTAAACAAATGTGAACTATTTTAAAGCTATTCCTCGATTTTTGAGTTAATTTTTAAAGATTTTATAAAATTTTCGGGTAATCCTATTCATTTCTCCTTTAATTAATGATACGGCAACTACAATATTAAGTAATCCCAGATGGAAGAAAGCAGGAGGAAAGCTCACCCAATCTTATAACCATTCTCATCCTTATTATAAATAGGAAATTATACTGTGAAAAAATGATACAATCAAGCCCTAATTTACTGAATAGAAATATAATTTCTTTCGTAAGTTCTATTGATGGTTTATTAGAAAATTGGGGTTATAAACGGATTGGCACTCCTTGGCAACAAGTAGAATATAATCCCCAATTTCATCAACCGGATGTTACCGATATTCAGCCGGGAGAAAGGGTTTATGTTCGTTTTGTGGGATATCGAGATGGCGATAGAATTTGCTGTCCGGCCAAAGTCAGTCGAACTTTACCCAAGGGATTAAAATAATTCAGTGTTTTTATCGTCTCCCATTAAAATAAGGATTGGGATCTTCTGCAATCCATCCTAATTCGGAATTATAACGAATTTCGAAATGCAAATGGGGTGAGTCACTATCCGGTTGTCCGCTAGTTCCCACTGTCCCTAATCCATCCCCTAAATTGACAGGTTGACCGACTTTTACATTAATTGTATCCAGATGAGCATAACGGGTTTGTTTCCCCGACCCATGATTAACAACCACTAATTTTCCATAACCTTCCCGTTGTCCTGCAAAAGCAATTTTTCCTGCTCCAACGGATAACACCGGAGTTCCCACCGTTGCGGTTAAATCTAAACCACTGTGGAACACCACGCGACCCAAAACCGGGTTTAATTGCCAACCATAACCCATTTGGATGCGGGTCGGTTGGGGGAGGGGATAGCCCGATAGGACAGAGAAAGCCGGAACAGGGGGGCCTTTGGGCGACCAATTCACACCGGGAAGAAACAACGCTATGGGTTGAGTTTGACACCCATTGACTTCAAAAACCACATCAGGACGAGCATTATAAGCTTTAACAACGTCTTGCCAAGACCGACCCGCCGGAATTTCCACTTGAATGCCATTGTAAGGTGGAATCAGAATTTCTGCTCCCAGAGGTGCTGACCCCCGTTGTAAAATCGGATTCATCCCCAGTAACGTAGCAGGAATTAAATTATATTGACGGGCGATACTTTCCACCGTTTCCCCAGCAGCCAGACGATGACGTTTTAAACGAGATAAAACCGGGGATGGACAAACCGCTTGAGCTTCTTGTTGAGCTTCTTGTGACTTCACCGAGGGTACAGGACTCGCGAATATCCCCATCAGATTTGCGATCAATCCCAACAATACTATTCCTAAGCGTTCAAACCTCATGATCATGGATTCATTAAACTTAACTTCAAATGAGCGGATCACCTTTGGCTCCCCCAGTGAGTGATCAGCACTCTGGTTTGGGCGAGTCGCTGTATCAACATTGTGGCGCACAGATCACAAACTGAAGGTTCAAGATGTGCTAATTAAAGTTAAAGAGTCGTTATTCAATACTCTTACTCTTAAGATTAGAGGACACAGAACCTGTTCCGCTAGACCCCCAACAGAATTGTATTTCCAGACGGCAACACAGATGGATTTATCTTTCAAACAGTTTACGGTATATCTGGCTTTACTCTCCCTCGGAGGAGGGGCGGGATGGTTAGGAAGTCGCTATGTCCAAACCAACAACCCCACCCAATTATCGGCGACCGTCGCCGTCGTCAAACCCTTGCCAACGGTTGCCCCTCCAACGGTTTTAGAACAACAAGTCATTGACCGTAGTAGTCCGAATTTTATTGCCGCCGCCGCAGAAATTGTTGGCCCGACGGTGGTTCGCATTGATGCCACTCGCAAAACAGAACAAGATGTCCCCGATGCGTTTAAAAATCCTCTGTTTAAACGGTTCTTTGGGACTCAAATGCCCAACCCAGAAGAACGAGTTCGTCGAGGGACAGGTTCAGGATTTATTCTGCATTCCGATGGCCGAATTATTACCAATGCTCATGTTGTGGATGGGGCGGATAGCGTTCAAGTCACCCTCAATGATGGTCGCGTTTTTGAAGGGAAAGTTAAAGGGGTTGATCCCATAACGGATGTAGCGGCGGTGAAAATTGACAGTAAGGAGTTACCCACAGCCCCCATTGGGTTCTCGGAGAATTTAGTTCCGGGACAGTGGGCGATCGCCATTGGCAATCCTTTAGGATTAGATAATACCGTTACCATTGGCATTATTAGCGCCACAGGTCGTTCTAGTACCCAGGTTGGAATTCCTGATAAACGAGTTCGCTTCATTCAAACCGATGCCGCCATTAACCCTGGAAATTCTGGGGGGCCATTGTTAAACGATCAAGGTCATGTAATTGGGATTAATACAGCAATTCGCGCGAATGCCCAAGGGTTAGGATTTGCCATTCCCATTGAAACAGCGATTCGGATTGCCAGTCAACTGTTTACCAAGGGTAAAGCCGATCATCCTTATATAGGGGTGCAAATGGTGGAACTGAGTCCGACGGTCAAAGCGGAAATGGATCAACAACTGGAAGTGAGTCTCACCCAAGATACCGGGGTGATTGTGGTACGAGTGGTAGAAGAGTCTCCGGCGGCTCAAGGCGGAATTCTCAAGGGAGATATTTTGGTGAAAGTAGATGGTGTTGCGGTCAACACTCCGTCTCAAGTTCAAGAGCAAATTGAAACCAGAGCCGTCGGAGAGGAACTTCCGATTGAAATTAATCGCCAGGGTCAACAAAAAACCCTAATCGTTAAAACCGGGGTATTCCCCGAATCTGCTTTAGCCGGGGAATTTAATAATTAGAGTTTTTCCACCTCGCTCTGAAGATGCTAGGCTACCAAACTCCCGCCCGCCCTTGGGTGTAAACCGGATTACTTGGAGTCAATGGAATTAGTTCGACAGAGGTTTTCTTCTAAGTGCATCCGTTGTTCCATCTGACGTAAAAAGTAACCCGTCATCATTGCCGATGCTAACAGACCTGCCAAGTTTTCCCGGTTGGTTGTAATCTGCACGTCGAAGTGATCGGAGGGTAATACCCCGACTAATCCTTGAACGTTTTTACTAATAATTTCTTTAATTTCTGAACTGGCAGACTGAGCCACCGTTGCCAAAACATCAGGATGCTGACTTTGCAGGTAGGTCAACAACGGGTTTTCGGCGGTCTCTTGAACATCAGATTTGAGAAAGTCAGGGTTAAAAACCATGATGTGCGTCTCTATGTCAGGCTTATGCTATTGTTGAGACTCCTGCGCTGACAAACACGGTGTCGCGAAGGAGTCTTGATTGACGGAAACTCGCTGTTTAGCAAAATTGCTAACAAGTCTTACAGTTCTCCACCAGCTTGAAGTTGTTTGACAGTCTCCGCGCTCAAGGGACGGAGATTCTTGAGGATAGACCTAAAAGGGACAGTCAAAAGAGTTGCCCTAGTCGGTCGCACTCAGTAAGTTATCGTTATGAATTCCATCTTATCACACCCCATCAAAAGCGCTAGGCAAGGGGAGTCAATTCCGAGATTGAGTGGCTGGTGTTTGTTGATTTCCGGTCACTTTCGTCCCAAAATCACTTCTAATCGTTTCTGTGCTTCTTTTAATGCCGATTCAGCCGAAGATTGACCTAATAAAGTTGCCTCAATGGCGCTACCTAAACTATCAGAAATTCGAGTATATCCGTCTATAATCGGACGAGAACCCGCTACGGACATTTGCTCTACAAATACTTTTAACCAAGATCTTGATTTGAGGTATTCTTGGTAGTCTTGACTTTGCACAGATTTGAGATTGACTGGTAAAAAATCCGTTCCCATTGCCCATTCGGTTTGAAATTCCTCACTTAAAACAAATTCTAAGAATTTTAAAGCGGCTTTTTCTCGTTTTGGGGTAGTTTTCATCACAAAAATATTGCCCGTTGCTGTAACCGTCGAGGGTTTAATATCAGTAGGTATGGGAAACACCTGATAATCAACATTAGACTTGGTGATATAAGTCCAAGGCCCTGTAATTTGCATGGCTACTCGACCTGATATAAAATCCGCCTCTTCATAACCCCGTTCTGGCTGAGAAAGAGTCGCTGAACCTTCTTTGATCAAATCCTGCCAGAACTGTAAGGCATGAATAGCCCCTGGATTGATAAAATTGGGTTGATTATTCGTTAAGATTTCGCCTCCAGCACTTAATAAAAACGGGAACCAACTAAAGACCGTCCATTCTCCTTTTCCTAATGGCAATAACAGTCCATATTGTTCAGGTCTTCCATCTCGATTGCGGTCAATCGTCAGCTTTTTCGCCACTTGTCTGAATTCTTCCCAAGTCTTAGGAAATTCCGTAATTCCTGCCAATTGAAACAACTTCGGTCGGTAAAAAATACCGAGATTAGCCGTATATAAGGGACTTGACCAAATATGACCATCTAAGCGCAATTGCTCAAATAAACCGGGAACAATATCAGATTTAAAGGGTAAATTTTCCACCCAATTATCTAACGGTAGAATTGCCCCTAATTCTGCAAACTGTCCTGTGGATTGGGGGTCGTGTACTAACAAATCCGGTGGAGAATTCCCGACAACGGCTGTTAATATTTTTGGCAATTTAGGTTGACCAATAAAGATAGAATCTATCTGAATATCAGGATGGGTTTGATTAAATTTATTCACTAATTGTTCAAACACATCCCGGTTTGGAGGAGGGTTGACGGATTGCCAAAGGCTTAAATGAATGACGTTATCCTGTTTTTGATGAATCCCCTGACAATTTGATAACAATAGGAGAAATATACTCAGAAAAATTCCCAGCCGTAATAACTTTCTAGCAAAGTTTATCATTCACAAAGACCCCTATGCTGCGATCTCCCATATCATGTACTCTCGGTATTTACTGAAAGATTGTACTTTGGTTTGATCCGTGTCGATCCTACTGTACGGTCGAATCTAGGGGTAAATCTAGGGGTAAATCCAGGGGTAAATCCTCGGTAAAATTCAAAGATAATTGCTTAGGAAGCTGATCGACCTGGAAATATTGATGAAATTTTTTCGTGACTTGTAGCCAATAGGAGCGGGCGTTGGGTTGTTTGCGTTTGTGAACAAACCCCAATTCCACCAGTTCCTGAACCTGTTGATAGGCTCCTGATCCTCTTAATTCAACTAAATCCGTTTGCGTAATCCCTCCATTCAGGGCGATGGCCGCTAAGGTTCTTAAGGCCCCTACTCCTAACTCTGGGGCGACTAAGGTGTGCATTAACTCCATATAGGCTTCTCGGAGTTGCAGGGTATATCCAGAGTCGGTTTCTACCACTTCTAAAGCACTATCTCGATGGGCATAATCAGACATGAGTTGAATTAATGCTTCTTCAACTTCTTTGCGATCGCACCGGGCTAATTCTGCTAGTCCTCCAATGGAAAGGGGTTGACCTTTTAAGTACAAAATTGCTTCAATTTTTGCCAATAAACTCATGTTCAAAAACAGATGACAGATCACGGTTTGGAGTCCCTAACTGTTGACTGTACACAGTTATCTGTAAACCGTCAACTTTTAAGGGCTTGGCTTTGAGGGTTTTTAATTTTTATTGACTCCAGAAAAATTCACTCAAATCAATCTGATTCAAAACTTGGTAATTTTTAATTTTAACTTCAGGAAACTGGGGACAATTTTACCACCAACCTCGACAGGGATCAGGGCAGAACTTTAATTTCTGGTTAAGGTTGACGAAGATCGGCGGGTCATGAGAGAATTTTTGTATCTTTTTTAACGAAATTCTATTAGATCCCTTCCCTGTAGAAAAGGGCATTTTTGTCAACCGTCTTAATAAAGATTTTTCCTTCAAGACTAAGCTTCATTAAACTTAACAAAAATATAGAGTAATTGTAAGTTAGACAACAAAGTAAAACCCATCAATCATAGACAATTGAATTTATATAGGATTTGGGAGAGTTCAAAATGACCAGGGAAAATACAGTTCCCTCAAATTGTCGCAATTGTCGGTATTATAAGCCAGAAGGGCGACGGGGGGGAATTTGTCAAATGTTTCATGCTCCCGTTCAAAGTCATTGGAAATCCTGTACCTTAGCAACTTTACCTTTTATTTACTTATGGGATCGAGTGGATACTGAATTTCAGGGGGTACAAGATGGCAAAGATCCTAGAGTTCGTTTAAGAGATAATATCGGATAATTCTTATCTCTCATCCTAATCAATAATTCCTGGGATAGGAGAGGAAACTGTAATAAAAATTGTTTATGATTGTCTCTTGAAATCAATTCGTTTTTACTAAGTTGCTCAAGCTCATTTTTTCCAATTCATGTTAAAATAAATCTAAAGAAAAACCTTCTTTCAGATGATTGAATGCAGTTTCATTTAAAAACCCAATTAACTCAACATCTACAACAGATGATTCGGGAACGTGACCCTTACCTAGCTTCTGAGGGTCATTTTTATGTCCGAGAATATATTCGTCAGCAACTCCAACCATGGGGATCTGTAATTACAGATGAGTTTCAACAAACTGGAAGAACCCATCAAAATTTAATTCTAAATTTACCCGCTTTATCAAAATCAAAAGATTCTATTATTCTAATTGGTGCCCATTATGATGCTGTTCCAGGGTGTCCGGGTGCTGATGACAATGCAACGGGTGTTGCGGTTTTATTAGAATTAGCCAGAAGCATTGCGGAACATCCCCTCAAATATCCGGTTCAGTGTGTGGCGTTTGATTTAGAAGAATATGGTTTTGTCGGAAGTCAACATTATGCTCAACGTTTAAAACAGCAAAATCAACCTATTCGTTTGATGCTCTCGTTGGAAATGTTAGGGTATTGTAATTCTAACCCGAATTCTCAACTTTATCCCCCTGGATTAAAATATTTTTATCCAAATTCTGGGGATTATATTGCATTAATTGGTAATTTAAAAACAATTCCTGATTTAATTAATATTAGTCGGGGAATTCGTCAGACTAAAACGTCTTGTGAATGGCTTCCGGTTCCCAACCGAGGAATGATGGTTCCTGATACCCGACGCAGTGATCATGTTCCTTTTTGGGATTTAGGATATTCAGCTATTATGGTGACAGATACAGCAAATTTAAGAAATCCTCATTATCACGAACAGACAGATACCCTAGAAACTTTAGATTTAGATTTTCTCACGGGAGTTTGTCAAGGTTTAATTGTTGGTTTACGGCGAGTTTAAATTGGAGGAATAACATAAAAAAATATAGAAAAATAGCAACCGTAATTAGGCTATTAAACCAGAATTCCCTTGATCTCTTCTTAGGTTCTAGATCCCCCATAACCCCCCTTGAGAAGGGGGGAACCGGATGATTCAAAGTCCCCCTTTTTAAGGGGGATTTAGGGGGATCAAATCTCGGAGGAAATCAGGGATTTTCGGCGGTCGTTGACGGACTTTGAGCGATACCTGCACCCTACGGATGAGAATGTGTATAATAATAATGAATGTGCGGAGGGGATTGGGTGTATGTTGCAACGAATTATTCGGTTTTTTAAACAGTTACTGCAACGACTCCTGAACCGACAACCACCGCCTCCGCCACCCTCAAACCCTGTGCGTCCTAACCGTAGCGATACCGAATATGAGGGATTATTTTTGCAATTGTTGGAGGTGGTGCATCAAGGTGCAAGTCGGGGAGAGGTGAAGGCATGGTTAATGGGAAATCAACTAAAACAGGGAGAGTTTGTCGCCTGGTTGGAAAGGTTTGGACAACGCATCGCAGACAACCCAACTCCCCAGGAAGAATTAGCAAGGCGGATGGTTTTATTGGGGAATTTGGAGATCGGAGAATTAGGAATTGTTGCGGGGAGAATTGGGAGAGAAATTTTAGAGGGAATTAGTCCAAAATCAGATGATAACTCATGGCTTGACCAGGGTTATCAGCAACTTGAAAGAGAGAATTTTGAAGACGCACTTTTGTGTTTTGAAAAGGTTATTGAACTAGAACCAGATAATCACAAAGCCTGGTGCAACCGAGGCATTGCTTTAGCTGATTTAGGAAGGTTAGAGAAAGCGATTAATTCTTATGATAAGGCTTTAGAAATTGAACCGGACTGTCACGCAGCCTGGTACAACCGAGGCATTACTTTATATGATTTAGGAAAGTATGAGGAAGCGATTAATTCCTTTGACAAGGCTTTAGAATTTAAACCAGACTATCACGAAGCCTTGTGCTACCGAGGCATTGCTTTAGGTAATTTAGGAAGGTTAGAGGAAGCGATTAATTCCTTTGATAAGGCTTTAGAATTTAAACCAGACTATCACGAAGTCTGGTGCAACCGAGGCATTGCTTTAGGTAATTTAGGAAAGTATGAGGAAGAGATTAATTCTTATGACAAGGCTTTAGAATTTAAACCGGACTATCACTATGCCTTGTGCAACCGAGGCGGTGCTTTATATAATTTAGGAAAGTATGAGGAAGCGATTAATTCTTATGACAAGGCTTTAGAATTTAAACCGGACTATCACTATGCCTGGTGCAGCCGAGGCATTGCTTTAGGTAATTTAGGAAGGTTAGAGGAAGCGATTAATTCCTTTGACAAGGCTTTAGAATTTAAACTGGACAAACACGAAGCCTGGTACAACCGAGGCAATGCTTTAGATGATTTAGGAAGGTTAGAGGAAGCGATTTTTTCTTATGATAGGGCTTTAGAATTTAAACCGGACGATCACTTTGCCTGGTACAACCGAGGCAATGCTTTAGATGATTTAGGAAGGTTAGAGGAAGCGATTTTTTCTTATGATAGGGCTTTAGAATTTAAACCGGACGATCACTTTGCCTGGTGCAACCGAGGCATTGCTGCTGGAATATCTTCCCATCCTAATAAATTCTTAACTTCTTTCAGTCAAATTGTTGCTAAACATCCTGAACTGAATCAACGGGGTTATCAGGGAGAAATAACTTGTTATGAAATCGGATTAACTTATGTTAAAAAGGATAAACAGCCGGAAGGTTGGGGACTGTTGCATTATGAAATAGGTCGGGGGCACTATTTTGAAGGTCGGAGACAAAAGGTAGGTGCTTCTGATTACTATGTTAAAGCGATTAAGAGTTATAATACTGCCCTAACAGTTTTGACAGTAAACAATTTTCTTAAAAGCTATTTAGAGGTTTTACGAGATTATATTAAAATTTTATTGGAGTTAGGAGAAACTGAAAGAGCGGAGGAATTACAACGAGAGGCAACGGATGGGTTACGTCGGTTGATTGAAGAAACGCCTGATAATTATAACAAACAACAACTGTCCCTAAAGTTTTTTGGATTTAATCAATTAACGGTTGATTTAGCGGTAAAATCGGGAGATTTTATTAAAGGTTTGGAGTTAGCAGAATTCGGAAAAAATACCTGTTTGCCTTTGATGTTGTTGGGGTGTAGTGATGATATTCCCAAGTTTAGTTATGGGGAAATGCGACAATTTTTAACCGCAGCTTTTGGGGAGAAAACGGCTATTATCTATTGGCATCTTAGCCCCATTGCTTTAACAACCTTTATTTTAAAACAGGATAACCCCGAATTAGAAGTAATTCAACAACCGAGTATTCAAACTTTAAATGATTTTGAAGATTGGTTAACAGATTGGAATAAAAGTTATCAAGAATATCGAGATAAAACACCTTATAAAGACCGTTTATCCCGTGACTGGCGACAAAACATGATTCCTAACCTGAGAGCGTTAAAAGAAATTCTCAGAATTGATGAAATTATCAAAAAACTGGATAGCATTAATCATGTTATTTTAGTTCCCCATCGAGATTTACACTATTTACCCCTAGAATCTCTATTTTTCTTAGATAATTCTGCTCCTCCTCCCTTCAGTTTAACCCGCTTACCCAGTTTAAAAATTGGTCAAAACTTACAATCAACGCCTCGAATTAATGCGAATCAAACTTTACTCAATATTGAAAATCCCCCTAGTATTATTCAAGCGGGAGAAGGAAATAAAAAACGGTTAGAGCCTTTACCTGTGGCGGATATTGAATCGGAATTTGTTAGTCTCAGATTTGATAATCCCACTCGATTATCGGAAGAAGAAACGACCTTAGAAAAAGTTAGTCAAGGGTTAAAACAAAATTACCAAGTTTTGCATTTTGCGGGTCATGGTAATTATAACACAAACGATCCTAAATCATCGATGTTATTTTTAAAAGGGAGCGATCGCTTAACCCTAGAAGAAATTATTCAACCCGATTATTGTCTCAATTCCTATCAATTAGTTTGTTTAGCCGCCTGTGAAACGGCTGTTGCTGGGAAACAAACGATTTTGAGTGAATATGTGGGACTCGCAAGCGGGTTTTTAATGCAGCAAGTTGACCATGTTCTAGGGACATTATGGGTCGTTGAGTCCCTCCCTTGTTCATTATTTGTGATAGAATTTTATTATCGTTGGCAAGTGTTGAAGTTATCAAAAACCGAGGCTTTTACCCAAACCCAAACCTGGTTAAGAACAGCAACCCATCAGGAGTTAAAAGACTGGTGTGAAGCGAGAATAGCGGAGTTACCCCCACCGCTCCCGAAAAAGCTTCCATTGGGGAAACCGTTTAAATTCAACGTCGATCACCTACTTGCTAGAATAGAACAAGATCCACCTTTACAGCATCCCTACTATTGGGCTGCATTTATTTTAAGTGGCTATGACAGATTTAGAACTTCAAATGTTAACGGCGTTTTTTGCCACATTAACTCAACAGTCTGAACCGTTACCTGCGGATTTCGTTGTTCAGTTAAATCAAATTAGTGAAACTTTAGATTTGAATCAATTAGATAAGTTGATTACTAATTCCAGCTTGGGAAAAAATTATGAAACTATCTATCAATCGTTAGTGCCTAATTCGAGTTTTCGCAATTTAGGATTAGATACGACTCCGAATCATAAATCTGAGGTTGAAAACACAACTTGTACAGAAACTGGGAATTTAACGCTTCGTCCCGAACAAAATTTAGATGCAATTATAACTCAGATTGAAACCAAAGTTCATCAAGAACCTCCTGAATCTTTAATCAAGAGAATTTGCGGGAATTTCAACCCAATTGAAGCCGCAAAAACCATATTCTTAACCTCTGGCTTTTAGTCGGGTAGGTGCGCTGCAATCGTCATCCCTTAAGATAGAATAGGATTTTAAGGCTAAAATGAGTTATGGTTGATTCTGATCAGTTAATTTATCCGACAGTAGATTTATTCCTCTATGATTTAGGGGAAGGTTTAGGAGAATCAGACCCAAAAATTGAGCAAAATAGAAGGAATTTTTTCACCCGAATTTATGGAGAGAAACTTGATACAGAAATTTTAAACAAAATTAAACGTGTTGAGGAAAAAGCAGGAGATTATTTACCCTTACTGTCTCATCTCCCTGGTTGCGTACAACCGTTAAAGCAGGGGGATGGTTATTATTCTCCGGTTAAATTAGGAGATACCTATGGGTTACAAATAGACTGTTCTGGAGAAATAGAAAAGGACGTTAAAAAGAGACTTTCTCCTAAACCTTTAATTAGTTTAGCAGAAAGCAAAACTCTGATTAAAAATCAACTCAATTCCTGTGAAGGAACAATTGGACAAAGTTGGTTTGTCTGGGGTTTACTAACCTCTCCTGAACAAAATTCTTTGGAAACAGCCCAAAAATGTTATCAACAAATTAACTTATTTCCTGATGATAATTGGGAACGAGATTTACAACAAACAGGTGAATTTTTAGGAGCGCATTTTTATGAACTTTGGAAACCGCCATCCCATCAACATCAAACTTGTGATTCTGTACATTTAATCATTTGTTTATTTGATGCTCAACTCAATCATTCCTTGTCAGATGTTCAAGAAAAAATTAGACGGATTTATCCTCAACTCATGCGATTATTTTACTATCGAAATAAGGTTATTTGGTCATATTGGCAAAGTCGTCAATTAAAGATTGAACTCAAAGAAAAATATTCTACTATTCAAACAACGGTTAATAATCTACCGCAACAAGTTGATCAACCTCGGTTAAATTTAAACCAGTTACAGAAAGAATTAGCGGATATATTAAAGGTATTATCGATTTATTCTAATCAATTAAGTAGTTTGGAGCAACAAGAATCAACGATTAAAACGAATTTAAAGAATTATCAAAAACGGCTTAACACTATTGCTGAATTAGACTTTAATTCCAATCCAGAAGCAACGCGAAAATTTTTAAGTTTTTTTAGTGATTATGCTGAAAAAAAGTATTTAGAAGAAACCAAATCAAATTTAATAAGTTTCAATAGTGGATTTAAGCTATTAGAAAATGCGATTAAAACGATAGAGGGAATTATTAGTATTGAACAAACAAAAAGCGATCGCAATCTCAATTTAACGATTGGTGTCGTTGGTACAGCGTTAGCCATGAGTGGCGTGACTGCGAGTGTTTTATCCGCCCAACCTGAACGTCCGAAATCTCATGGCGACTTTTCCTTTATGGCTTCTCCGGCTTTTTTTATTAGTAGTTTACCCCTATTAATTTCAGTAATAATTTTAGGATTATCTCGTTTTTTCCGATAATTAAGAAAGATTTAGAAGATTTACATTTTTTCTTCTAACTTCATTAACGCTTGAATTCGAGCTTCTGTAGACGGGTGAGTGGAAAATAAATTTGCCATTGTTTTTCCCGAAAAACTATTCATAATTAATAAAGGTTCAAAGGCAGGATTTCCTTCAATCGGAATTTGTCTAGCCGTTAAATCTAAGCGTTGCAAAGCTCTTGCTAAGGCTTTAGGATTTCCGGTTAATTTTGCCGCACCTGCATCGGCGGAAAATTCCCGTGTTCGAGAAATTGCTAATTGAATCACAGTTGCCGCCATCGGAGCTAGTATGATTGTTAATAATAATCCAATGGGATTTCCCCCGCGATTATTATCCCGTGACCCCCCAAACCACATCCCATAACTGGCAAATTGTGCTAATCCAGAAATAGCGCCAGCAACCGTTGCAGCCACCGCTTGGGTGAGGGTATCTCGATTATAGATATGGCTTAATTCATGGGCAATAACGGCCTCTAATTCATCTTCGGGTAACAAACTCATAATGCCTTGGGTGACAGCAACGGCGGCGTGTTGAGGATCTCGACCTGTGGCGAAAGCATTAGCAGCCGCACTGGGAACAATATACACTCCAGGCATCGGTAAATTAGCGCGATCGCATAATTGTTGTACCATTGCATATAAACCGGGTGCTTGTTCGGGGGTAACGGGTTGAGCATTATAGGCTTTGAGGGCAATTTGATCGGAAAAATACCAACTTCCTAAGTTCGTCACGGCGGCGAACAGAATACCCACCAATAAGCCATTAGTTCCCCCAATGACCCAATAGCTAATGCTGACTAAAAGAGCAGTTAATAATCCTAGTAAAGCAACTGTTTTAAATTGATTCATACCCACTTCTTTTGGTTAAGGATTGGCTGTAACCGTTTGTTTTCAGTTCTATTTTAACCTGAAAGTTGCCAACACTAGGAGGGAATACAGCCCCCAATCATAGGAGTTTATGGAATTCCTGAGAACGGAGTTGTTATACTAAACAAACACAATTTTACCATAAACGCAGAAATCTATGAGAGAACTGTTAGCGGATGCCTTAGAGGTCTTTGATCGACACAGTGGTTGGATTATTTGGAATCTGTTTTTGGCGTTTATTCCCTTAGTCTTAAGTTTTTGGCTATTTCGGAGAAGAAATATTTCTCGAACTTGGTTTTGGTGGATTATTTATGTCATTTTTATTGCTTTTTTACCCAACGCGCCTTATTTACTCACGGATATTATTCATTTAATTCGCGCCACTCGTGCGGGATATTCGATTTGGATTATTACTCTAATTTTTATTCCCCTTCATGTTTTTGCCATTCTGAGTGGGTTGGAAGCTTATGTTGTCTCGTTAATTAATCAAAATCATTATCTCCGAAAGGAAGGAGCAAAACAATATATTTTTCTGTCGGAAATCTTGACCCATATTTTGTGTGCTATTGGAGTATTTATGGGACGCTTTCGGCGGTTTAATAGTTGGGATTTAGTCACTCAGCCGGATGTGGTTTTCATTAAAACCTTAGATGATTTAACAACTAAAAAGCCTTTATTTGTCATTTTTATTACTTTCATTGCGATTACAATATCCTATACTTTAATGAAGCAGGTTACGTTTGGTTTAATGCTTCAGTTTCGACGGCTTTATTTAGGGTTAGATGAATTAGAACCCGAAGAAATTATCAAGCGATAAATTAAAATAGGAGAGAGGATAAAAGCCATTTTGAATCTCTTAATGGCTTGGACAACGCCTAGATTATTCCCGATCAAAGCGACAAACATATTTTGGATTAATTGGACATTGAGTAGAGTTGAGGGGATTATCTTGAATAAATAAGAAACGAAGTTTCGTTAAATCTTTTAAATCGCTAATATCAACAATTTTATTATGGTTGAGATAGATTTCAATTAAACTTGTTAAGCTCTGAAGGGGGGAAATATCAGAAATTTGATTATAACTTAAATTGATTCGGGTTAATTGGGTTAAAGGTTGCAATGGACTAATATCCGTAATTCGATTAAAACTTAAATCCAATTCTTGTAAATTATTCAAACTTTGTAAGGGAGTGAGATCAGAAATTTGGTTATTATTAAGCTTCAATGACGTTAAATGGGTTAATCCTTTTAAGGGACTTAAATCTGAGATGAGAAAGGTACTTAAATCTAACCGTTCTTGTTGAGAAAGTGTTTGATTCGCGCGATCGCAATCGGAAGTTCCCACCTGTTGTAATAAAACATCCACAGTTCTCCTGGCTTCACGTGACAACTGTTGACGATTAGAACACCAATCTTGAAAGGTTTTAAAACTAGGTGTATCCGGTTGTGATTGTGCTAAACTTGCAGCCGGAAAACCTACAACAGTGAACAATAATAAAAGCTCCCATAGCTTCTGTTTAAATGTCCTTTTTTCTAATAATTGATTCATGGGTTTAAATCCTCTTAAAAGGTTACGTTTAAGTCTGGAAAGTGACGTTTTAATGGAGTTTATAGAGCGTTTTAGAACTCCATTAAGTTGTCCTATTGTTAGGGTAGCATATCACCAAAGTTAGGATATTTTTCAATCATCATTGATTCCCCTTGTCGGTCAGATCATCGGTCCCCTGTTCAAGGAATGGCTGAAAAAGCTGTAACTGACGAACAAGCAACAGTTTCAATATTGGGTCTGGGGCAATTTTTGCAGATCTCCTAGCGCCATCACGATCGCTGCGGTGAGTCAGCCACTAGGGTCGAGGCAAAAAGTCCGAACCCGATAATTTTAATTTTGATAATGATCGTTTAAAATAGAAACTGTATTGTAAAATATTTCGATTAAAATAACAATTGACACAGCGATCGCTAACTTTCCTAATTTCTAAACTTCTAAACCAATGAGTATTCGCGGGATTGACGTTTCTGATTACCAGCCTAACGTAGATTGGCAAGCCGTTGCCCGTTCTGGTATTGCCTTTGCTATTATTAAATCAACGGAAGGAGAAACCTTTGTTTGTGACGTTTTTAAGCGCTATTGGGAACAAGCAAAAGCCAATGGTTTAATTCGGGGTGCTTATCATTTTTTCAAACCGGATACAGATCCGATTAAACAAGCCTATCATTTCCTGAAAATTGTTAAACTTCAAGAGGGTGATCTTCCTCCGGTTTTAGATATTGAAACTATGGGAGGATTAGAAGCAAAAGCATTGTGTGATCGGTTAGCACAATGGATAGATGTGATGGAAAAAGAAACCGGTTTTCGTCCTATTATCTACACTTATCCTGGATTTTGGCAAAAACTCAATACCACTCGTTTTTCCGATTATCCCCTCTGGATTGCTCACTATACCACAGCCGAACAACCGATGATTCCTGGCGGTTGGAAAAGCTGGGTTTTTTGGCAATTTACCGATCAAGGTCAAATAGAAGGAATTAGTGGCGGTGTAGATGTTAATTTATTTGAAAGTATTCGCAAAGGAGATAAAGGATCAAAAGTTGAAAAAATTCAAAACTTATTGAAAAATCGAGGTTATGATCCGGGGGTGATTGATGGTGCTTTTGGGACTGGAACTGAAACAGCTTTAATCAAATTTCAACAAACTAAACAGTTAGAAGCGGATGGAATTGCTGGGTTAAAAACCTGGACAGCATTAATGGGACGTTCAGATTCTTTTGTATTACCTGTAGGGAACGTTGAACCGACTCCAGAACCCACACCTGCACCCACACCCACACCTGCACCTGTTCCTAGTATTGAATTGATTGATATTTGTAAAATTTACAAAGGAAATCCAGGTCAAGATCAAGTATTAACATGGTTACAACAACAAATTCCCTCAGCCACGTTATTAGAATTTTCTAAACTCTGGCGAAATCAACCCAAAGCTCAAACCACTTCCGTTAAGTTAATTGATGTTTGTAAATATTATCGGGGTTTACCGAGTCAAGATCAAGCCTTGCGTTGGTTACAGGAAAAAATTGCCCCCTCAATTTTAAGTGAATTAGCTCAACAATGGAATCAACAAACCTTACCCATACCCAGTATTAAATTACAAGATGTCTGTAAATATTACAAAGGTTTACCCAACCAAGCTGCGGCTTTAGATTGGTTACAAAGTCAAATTCCTCCTGCTACTTTAGATGAATTTGGGAAGAAGTGGCGACAACCTGCACCCAAAAAATAACCGATCACTCCCTATCGTTGGGTGCGTCAGCAGAAGCGCACCCACCCCCGCAACTAAAATTAATTATCATTCTGCTATAGCAGGGAACATTTTTTGAATCCCTTTGAAATCAACTGAATCTGCAACTACAGTCAGGCTAAATTAGTGCTAGACTGCCAATCTTCCCGATTCAGACAATACACAAAACAGTCATCGTTACCAAACCGCCGTGACTCCACAAATTTAAAGCCAAAACGTTCATAGAAGCGGTGGGCGCGAGTATTATTAGCTAGGGGATCGACAAGGACAGCCCTTACAGTCGATACTGCAAAACATCGAGCAATAGCAAGCTGCATCATTTCTGTTCCATAGCCTTTGGCCAAATCCTGTTCTTCTCCAATCCAAATATCAATAGCCCGAAGATTTGTTGCAATATCACCCCAATAATGGTCATCCTCACGGGCTGGATCGATGATCTCAACAAATCCAATAGGACGACCATCCATTTCCGCAATCAATTGTTCCCGCCAATCTGGGGTACGATGAAGTTCCACTTCCCAACCCCAATCATCGTTAGGATCTGAGGAAATGATGTGAGGTTGTTCATCCCAGTGTCGCAACAAATCCAAATCATCGGGGGTGGCGGATCGTAGATGAATCATATTCAAAGGATTTCTAATAACAAAGTATATCCACGAAGAGTGTCGGTATTTGTTTTAGCACGATTGATAAAATCGTGTGCGCCAAGTATTTGTTCGTGAAAACTAACAACTGATAAAGCAAAATCTGATGGTGAGTGTTGACTCATTTGATCGGTTAAACGAGTATATTCTAAACTTGAACCTCGCTGTAGGAAACTAATGTGGTCGGTATCGAGCAGATATTTCACAATTCTTGATTCCCTTGAACAAAGGGTTGATCAGCTTGACGAAAAGCTCGTCCATATTCTAAAGATTTTATAAAAGCTGCTTGCTCGGAAACTGAACCGATCAATTTTTCTAGCCAGTTTTCTGATGTAGACTGGCTCTGAGACTTGCCTTGAAGGTCAGCAACCGCTCGTTCAAGAGTTACTAGGCGTTGTTCAAGAGTCGTTTCATCTAACATTTTTCCTCCTGAGAATATTAGGGGTAATTTAGCTACTAACTAAGTTAGCAAAATATTAAGGTCGTGGGACACATTCATCGAAAATTTTGGGTAGAAACCCCGTCCTTATATGTCAGGGTCGCTATGAATAACAAGTGCTGCGGTTGTCATATCATTTATGCGGTAGCAGGAATCTTTTGATCTTAGCCCACAACTTGAAGTACGAATCTACTGTCCCTGTTGGGCTAACCAGATCTCTAAATCAGACAGATTAGAGAAATCCAATAATGCCTCCCCCAAGGATTCCAGTTGCATCAGCGATAAAGTATGAATTTGTATTCTCACGGACTCAGGCAGTTCTCCCACTTGTCGAGTCAATTGTCGCAGGATTAGCGATTTTGCTTCTTCTTCACGTCCCTCCTCTTTTGCCTCCTGGTACACCCGTGTTTGCTCAAGTGTGATTCCTAGCATTGCTTCAACCTCTTGCCGACTTAGATTTGTGAATTTATAGACCATTATCGTCGTTAGCATCTCCATGATGGCACGACTTGTTTCTGACGATAATTCCTGTCGTGAACGTGCTAACAAATTTCGAGCTTCTATGAACAACAATTCTGGCGATTGTTGGAATAATTGGTAAAATATGGGATCTCGTCGCATAGCCAGAATACTGGATCAGTTACATTAATTGTACTACAAAATAAGGATCAAGTATTGTAGACATTTGGTATAGTTTTTATTGAATTTTAAGTTAGTGTTTCTAATGCTAACAATCCTGCACCATAAGCAGGTTCATGACGCGGCGAGATAATTGTTGCTAAAGGTGCGATCGCATTAATTTCTGCTTCAAATTGACGGCGAAAATTCGCTAATCCTTTCCAAACTCCTCCCATAACCACAATTTCAAAGGAGTCTGTGGGTTCAAATAAATGGTTAATGGCGACTTCTGTAGCTAAGGCTAATTCATGGGCTGCATTTTTAATAATATTTTCAGCAATCGGATCACCGGAAGCTGCAACTTGATCCACAATTGGTGCTAAACTGGCAATATCTTTAACTCCCCATCCTTGACGGTAAACAACGGGAATTAATTCTTCAATGGAATTTAAGTTTAAAGCGTCTTGAAAGGCAGGAATTAGTTGGGTTGATTCTAATCGACCATCATAAGAACGTAACGCCGATTTTAACCCTTGAATCGCAATATCATAACCACTCCCTTCATCTCCTAACAGATACCCCCAACCCCCGACTCGTTTACTGATTCTTTGATGATTTTTTCCGAAGATATGAGAACCTGTTCCTGCGATGACAACAATACCAACAAAGTGACCTAAACCACCTACTAAGGCAATCACACTATCACTATTAATTATAATATTTTCTGGAGTTAATTTCCAGTCAATCGGTAATTCTGAGGAGGTTTGAATCTCTTCAATTAAATTGCGGATAACTTCAATATCTTCTGAACGACCAACCCCAGCTAATCCTAAACTAATCCCTTGAATCGGAACGAACCTTTCTAAGGCTAAAAAACTATGTTCAACCGCTTGTTTAATCGCTGAAATAATGGCTATTTTAGCAGCCTCAATGCCAATGGTTTGATAATTCGATGGCCCTGCTTGTCCGTGCCCTAATATTTTGCCATCAGCACTCATTAACACACAAACCGTTTTAGAACCGCCACCATCAATTCCTAATACATGAATCATGAAAGTTGTAATTTAAAAGGTCGAATAGGGTAAGCCAAGTGTTGGCTGTGTGGAACAGGCAAGATGCCTGTTCCACGAACCCGAAAGTTGAATTACAGATTAATTAACTTTTTAGCACGTTCTGCACGAGCTTCAGCAGATTCCATGACCTCGGATAATTTCTCAACGGCTTCACCCGGATAATTTTCTAAAATTCGGGTGGATAGAGAAATCCGATGGCGACCTTCATCTAAACTAATGACCATTGCTTTAATCATTTGACCAATCGGAAAAAGTTCTGCTAAAGATTCAACATATTTTTGACTGACTTCTTTAATATGAATTAGTCCCGTCACTCCTTCAATATCCACAAAAACACCGAAGGGTTTAACACCCATGACTTTTCCTTCTACCAGTTGACCGACTTCTAATTGACTAAAACCCAGGGATTGAGAGGCTAACCGTTGGGATAAAACAATTTTATTCCGTTCAACATCTAATTCTAAAATGGTGACGCTTAAGGATTGTTCAATTAACGATTCTAAATTGTCTTTTTCTAACAGATGCGATCGCGGAATAAACCCTCGTAAGGAATGAACTTCCACGGTAACACCCCCTCGATTTACTCCCGTGACTCTTGCTTGTAAAGATTGACCTTTATTTTGAATCTCAATCAGATCATCCCACACTTGTTTAATTTCTAATTGTCGGATAGAAAGTAATATTTGACCATCTGCATTTTGCTCCCGAATAATCAGAAAATCCCGTTCTTCTTTTAAGGGAAGAATTTCGGAAATATCTTCAACGTCTATAACGGAAATTTCTTTTTTGGGAATAAAGCCGGGAGATTTAGCACCTTTAATGTCAATGTATGCACCATCGCTGGTATATGAATCTACCTGACCCTTAACGATTTGCCCTTTATGTAAATCATAACTGTGTTGATCTAGGGCTTTGGCAAAATCATCAAGAGAAAAGGACGGGTTTTTAGTAGCCATAGCAAAAAGTAAAGAAAAACAAAAATTAATCTGTTAGGAACCTGCTTATAACGTTGCTTTCGTCTTCAACAACACGGCAATCCTTTGAGCATAACATAGTTGGACGGGTTGACTGTAATCAGTTATCAGTCATCAGTCATCAGTCATCAGTTATCAGTCATCAGTCATCAGTTATCCCTGCTCCCCCTGCTTCCCCCTGCTTCCCTAAGCTCTTAACTGCTGATCAAACAGTTCTTTAACCTGCATCCAGGAATCTTGGGCTGCTTCGGCGTTGTAGGTGCTACGTTGATCGCAGAAAAAGCCGTGATCAGCTTGATAGCGGAAAATTTTATGGGGAATTTGATAATCTTGCAGGGCTGTTTCGATTTGATCAACTTGTTCGTTGGGAATGAGGGGATCTTCTGTACCAAAAAAGCCATAGAGAACCCCCTTAATATCTTTTGTGCGAGTCAGGGTAGGCGCACCCCCACCCGGAGTCATTGTGGCTATTTCACCGCCATAGAAACAAGCTGTGGCTTGAATATCGGGTAAGGTAGCGGCTAAATAAACAACATGACCGCCAAAACAAAAGCCAATGGCACCGAATTTTGGGTTAAGGTTGGGGAGGGTTTTCAAATAGTTCAGGGTGGCTTGAATATCGCTTAATAGTTCTGGGGCGGTGGTTTTAGCTTTGTAGGTTCGACCTAATGTCATATCGGCTGGAGTATAACCGATTTCAAAACCGGACACTTGACGCTGATAAATGGCGGGTGCGATCGCAATATATCCTTCTTTGGCGATGCGTTCGGTGACATCTCGAATATGGGAATTTACCCCAAAAATTTCTTGAATGACCACAATACCTGGAAATTGACCCTCTGCGGTGGGTTCAGCCAGATAGGCATCAATCTGTAATTCTCCGTTAGGAACCTGAATTTGAGTGGCACGAATAGGTTGATTTGTCATAACTTTTCACGGCGTTATCAATAATTGTTAATCCTATACCCAGATATACCAAAATCAGGTAATATAGAAACTATTATTATCGTTATGTTAATAGCTTAATTACGAAATAATAACTCTAACATTGTAGTAATGGATCATCAAGACAGAGGGTTAAATCAGGATTAAATTATATTAAGGTTTAAAAATTGCTAGTGTTTGTTAATTTGATTTTAATTGCCTTGGAGATGTAAAGATGGTTCGATTTTATATTCAGCCGGATAGCGATATTCCCGCCTCTAACCAACTATTTAATCAAATTCGGTTTGCGATCGCATCTCGTCAATTTCCCCCTGGACACCGTTTACCCAGCACTCGTCAATTGGCGATGGAAACAGGATTACACCGCAACACTATTAGCAAAGTGTATCGACAGTTAGAAGAGCATGGCTTAGTTGACGCCCAGGCGGGATCAGGAATTTATGTCCGAGCATTAGGTCATGAAGGCGGATCTCGGTTAAATTCACCAATTTTAGACCAGTATCCCGAAGCTAATAAAATTATTCAACGCAGTTTAGATGAATTGCTATCTCAGGGATGCAGCTTAAATGAAGCCAGAGAAATGTTTTTAGGGGAAATTGATTGGAGATTACGGTGTAGTGCGAGAGTCCTGGTCACAGCCCCGACTCAAGATATTGGCATTGGACAATTAATGGCTCAAGAGTTAGAAGAAGCCTTAAAAATTCCAGTGCAGTTAGTACCCATTGAACAGTTAACCAATCTTTTAGAAAAAGTGCCATCGGGAACTGTTGTTACCAGTCGCTATTTTATTGGACAAGCTGAAGCGATCGCAGCCCCCAGATCCGTGCGAGTCATCCCCGTTGATATTTATAATTTTGCCAAAGAAATTGAATTAGTTCGAGATTTACCGAAAGGAACTTATTTAGGAATTGTCAGCCTCAGTTCCGGGTTATTACGCGCAACAGAAGTGATTATTCACAGTCTACGAGGAGAAGATATTTTGGTAATGACAGCCCAATTAACGGATAATTATAAAATTAATTCTATTATTCGCACAGCCCGGGTTGTTGTTTGTGATCAAGCCAGTTATGGCATAGTTAAAGATCTTGTTCATACCAACCGCGAGGAACTGATTCGTCAACCCCAATTAGTCTACTGTCCCAATTATATTGGCGCAGAGTCAATTAATTTACTGAAACGAGAGTTAGGTTTAAATTGACATCCTCTTCCTTGTTCTCTAGTCTCCTGCGATGAGCAACATTTGAGATAAAATTGAACCACTCATCAAACGATCCTATGGAACCATCGATTAATTTGAGACACGCGATTGAGCAACGTCGGGCTGTCAGGTCATTTGAACCGACCTTGATTCCTTCAGTAATTCTCTCAGAAATTTTACGTTTGGGAATGCGATCGCCCTCTGGATTTAACCTACAACCCTGGCGGTTTATTATTTTACGCAATCTCGATAGTAAAGAAAAGCTCCAGGCTTGTGCGTTTAATCAGCGTCAAGTAACAGAAGCCCCTGTTGTGTTAATTTGTTGTAGCGATCGCCGTGTTACAGAACCGGATTATATTGAATCGGTAATTCAACTCGGTCGAGATCAAGACGCGATTAACGATACCTATGCCGATCATATTCGTACCGCCATTTCCAATACCTTTGAGAAACATCCTTCCTTTGAAGGGATCGAAGCCTGGACAAACCGCCAAGCCATGTTAGCCGTTGCTCATATTATGATTGTGGCACAAGCCTACGGCGTCGATAGTTGTCCGATGGAGGGATTTATCGCCTCTCAAGTCAAAGCTGAATTTAATATCCCAGAAGAGGTTGATGTTTGTTGTCTCCTGGCTTTAGGATATGCAGCAAAACCTTTTAAAAAATATGGGGGAAGGTTTTCCGTTGAACAAGTCTGTTATGCAGAATCCTATGGGGAAGACTGGAAAAGTTAATTTTTAATCGATTTTCCAGAAGACCTTAATAAAATTTATCCCAAATTCAACCTCTAAAATTTCAAGTTGTAGAATCTTTCCTAGACTCCGGGCAAAATTATGAAAACAGCAATTTTAGAACCCAAGCAAAAACAACAAAACCTCGAACAAGAACAAGATCTGCAAAATTCTTCTGAGGGAGAAGCTAAAAATCCCTTTTTAGAAGAGGAAGAAAACGAACAGATCTTAGACGATAATCCGTTTGATCCCCAGGATTTAGAGAATTTAAGTTCATCTGCTGATTCAGAACCTTCAATTTCTGAAGAAACAGAAGAAGAACAAAAACACCCCCTGAGTCAACGATTTAATCCTGTTTTTCTCACTCAAGTTGCGGCGGTTTTAGTCGTAGTTTTTGGATGTGTTTATACAGTAACTCGCCCCTGTGTGATGGGAGAATGTCAGGAAGTTGATGCAGCCAGAGAGTTTAGTCAAAGATCTAAACAAACCATTGAAACGGTTAGTTCTGCTCAAGCTCCTATGATTGCTCAACAGGATTTACAATCAGGAATTAAACTCTTAAAAACCATTCCCTTTTGGTCGCCCCATTATCCTGAAGCGAAAGCCCTTTTATCGATTTATCAGAAAGAATCTAATGAGTTTAACGCGGTGGTTAAAGCTTTAAAAACCGCAGCCCAAGCTTCAGCCGTAAGTCAAAATCCTCCCCATCCCATCGAAGATTGGGTGAAAATGCAATCGTTATGGGAAGAAGCGATCGCCCTATTAGAACAAGTTCCGAGTGAAAGTATTGTTTATCCCTTTGCTCAAGCTCGATGGCAACAATATCGAGGGAATTTAGCCGAGGTCAGAGGTCGCTTAAAATTAGAACGGGATGGAGAACAAATTTTAACCACAGCTAAAAAAGCAGCCCAAGTGGCAGAGGCCCGACAAGGGGTGGCAAAATATGCAGACAGTTGGCAACAGGTGTTTGAGACTTGGCAAACGGCTGCTAATACCTTATCAACCATTCCCTATGGGACAACCGCTTACCAATCTGCACAGGTTTTATTAGCCCGGTATCAACCCAAATTAGAGCAAGCCCGCGATCGCAAAACCATTGAACAAGTGGGTTTAGAGGCTTATAATCAAGCGGTTAATAATGCCGAACAAGCTAAACTGTTAGAACAACGGGGGGCTTGGTCAGAGGCCGTTACCTATTGGAGTCGGGCGGTGAGTTATGGCAAACAAGTTCCAGCCAGTAGTTCTTATGCTGCTAAAATTAAACCGCTTTTAACTACCTATAATGATTCGTGGAAACGGGCCGATGTTCAAAATCGCGTTGCCTCTCGTTTAACTAAAGCGCGTCAAGATTTAAGTAAATTATGTAGTGGAAATCCCAAAGTTTGTAACTACAGTATCAATGAAAATGTAATCACAGTTCGTTTAACATCGGATTATGTGAATCAAATCCAATCTACGGCTAAAACCGCAGATCAAACGGGAGATTCTAAAAAACGTTCTGAAGCTGAAAATCATGTTCAAGTCCTGACAGTTGCTTTAGAAACGATTAGTCAAAATGCCCAAATTCCCCTAGAAGTTTATGGAGCGAATAACGAAAAAATGGCCACCCACATTCCGTTACCATAAACCCAATTACCCCTTAAAAAAACCCAGCTTCTCAAGGAAACTGGGTTTTTTGACAGGTTAAATTCAAGGGGAATTTAGAAGCGGAAGGTTGTCCGCAGAGTCCCCACAAAAATTGTGTCGTTGTTGCTATTGTGATCAGGATTGGTCACAACATAGAAACCGGGTGTAATCGAAACGTATTCGCTGAAGGGGAAGCGATAGAAACCTTCAATATGAATAGAAGTATCTTCATCTTCTAAAGCACTAATATCATGACTGGTAACTTTAGGAGGCATCCCCACAATTAAAGCACCACTATCTCCTTCACGTAGAAGATCGGGGAACCCTAACACCGCAGCCCAGTTGATAATCGTCGCATCGGCATTACCACCGCGTTTCTGATCAGCCCAAGTTGCCCCGAACCAGCCCCCGATGGAGAAACTGCGGGCCACTCTCCAGTTCATTTGGAAGCCTAAGTTATCAGTGGTTGTGGCATTTTCACCAAAGGGTTTATTGGCGATCCAACTTCCCGTACCGCCTGTGACGTATACGTTATCGTTGCTGAAGTAACGGTGGTTGTAATCTAAAGATAAAGCTAGATTACTCATCGGTGCAAAGACTAACTGCGCCATTGCACTGTAATTGCCATTGAATAGACCCTTACCTTCACTGGCACTAGAAGCAAAAGCGTCATCCGCCATATAGCCAACGTTCGCTTTAAAGGAATGGCTAAAGGCGTATTCCACACCTAATCCTGTACCTGAAGGGCCTTGGAAGGTTGTCGGGTTGAACCGTCCAAATCGGGAAATTGCGCCACTGGCATCATCCCCAAAAGGTGTCAGAACATCTTGAATATCATCTAAGGCTAACCCTTTGGCGCCGATCCAAACTAAACCTTTTCCTTCCGAGAAGGGGAAACGATAGGTGAGGTTATCTAAGGTAACGTTATTAGAGGAACCATCAATCGCAGTCCGAGCCATTAAGGTGTTGAAGAGATCATAATCACTCAACGTTGGTATTGATTGGGCTTGTAAACGGGTTCTGAGTAAATCTTGACCTGTGAAACTGGTATCAAAGTTTAAACGAGCGCGGTAGCCTAAATACGCTTGGGTGGGATCATCGCTATCATCAGCAAACTGACCCACGACATTGCGACTCGCCCGATTTCCTTCACCCTCGCCTGCCCAAAACACTGCTTCTCCCCGCAGTTTAGTGGTGGTGGAGAATTGATTGGCTTCAAGTTCTGCGCTACGAGCTTCTAATACAGCGACCCGTCCCCGTAAGCTGGCTAATTCGGCTGCAAACTCTTCCATTAGGCGTTGCAGTTTGGCCAAGTCTTCACGGGTGACTAAATCTTTTGTAGAGGCATTAATCAGTTCATTGATCCGCTCTAAACAGGCATTGACCCCGGCTGCAAATTCAAAACGAGTTAAAGCCCGATTTCCTTTGAAGGTGCCATCAGGATATCCGGCAATACAACCGTAGCGTTCTACTAAGGATTGTAGAGCTTGGAAGGCCCAAGCTGTGGGTTCGACGTCAGACAGTTGGGATACGGATGTGACTTGAGCTTGACGTTTGCTGCCTCTTCCCTCACGTCCATACTGATTCAGTTGTTGCATCACCTCGGCATTCGTGACCGTATCGGCTTGAGGTGCTGCGTCGAGATCCGCCATGGGAATTTCCGCGTTAGCAGGAGTTTCGATGCCTCTACTTGGCCCAACTCCAGCATGAGGATTCACGGGAACCTGAGCTAACTGTTGTGGTGGGGTGAGGGTCAATGTGTCCAGAGGAGTCACAGAGACTTGCTCACTAATTTTTAACTCGGTTTGGGTGGGCTCCAGGGCGGTTTCTGCCGAGACAGGTGCTTCGGTTGCTGCTGCAATTGCACTGGGTTGAGCCTCAGTCACGGGTAACTCGGCAAATGCTGCTGTTGGAGCGACTAGACTCGCTCCTAGGACGGCAGGACTGAGTAGCCATGCTTTCAGTAGTATTTTCGACACTCTATTTGCTCCTCACACGGGTCTAGGTTTGATAAATTTTATCAAGTCTGCCCCCATTCTACCTGAATTTTTTCCAGGCGACTCAATGGATTCAGAACTTGATGGCAGTTCTAGCAATACCCATTCAGAGAGTATCACTATTCTGTCAATCGTCAAGAGTTACAGAGTTAATGACTGACGGTTAACGGTTAGCCTCCAATTCTATTGAGTCAGACGGCGAATTTTGCCATAAGCAACATAGGATTTGCCATCGGAAGACTCCCGAACTTCATCAACTACATAGAGTACGCCTTCAGCGCGAATATCACGGGGAAAGCGAATATTATAATTAGGATTATAACCATCGGAAACGACTCGCGCCCGAAGTTTACTGCCTTCTTTCACACATTGAATAATCACGCCATTTCCGACGGTATCTGTGGTTTCTAAATCAGCAAAGGATTTAGGGGCTTTAGCGGCTTGTAAATTAGTCGTTTTTGGGGTTTTCTGTGTTCCAGCTTTACGTTCTTCTCCGGGTTTGACTAACCGTTTAATGGTTCCCGAAGCTCGATAAAAATCTCCATTGGCGGAAAGTTTAATTTCTTCGACAATATAAGTAACTCCTTCTTCTCGAAGATGGCGGGGAAACTGCACATTAAACTCTGGATTATACCCGTCTGAAATGACTCGAACTCTTAATTTTCCGCCCTGTCGGATACATTCAACTAATACCCCTTGTTCAAAACTGGAAACGGCCTCTAAACTATCAGCATCTCCGGCTGCAATTCCTCGTAAATTTAAGTCTTCTCGGTTGCGAGTTCGGGTTTGATAGGATTGATCTCGCATTTCTTTCCGGCTGACGGAATCAAAATTTTGGGTTTCAATCCGTTGAGCATAATATTCTAATTGTTCAATTTCTTCAGCAATTTCAAAGATTTCGTTTAAGAGTTTTTGTTGAATGTCTTGAATCGCAGATCGTAAGGTTTCCGCCGCTTTTTGATACTCTCCTTTATCGGTTAAGGCGATCGCTTGTTCTTTAACTTGAGCAATTCTCAATTTACTGGTTTGTTCAAAAACGGATTGATCGGGTTGAACTTGTTGAGCGTCTGCTTCAGAACCAATATTAATGGTAATGGGTAATTCTCCCGAAAGCTGCTCAATACTGTCATTAACAAGGGTTTGGTATTGATAATGAATCGAGATCAGTGGGAGTTGACCGATAGTATTTTGAGCCGGAATTACTAATTGTACGGCTAACTGTTTGGCTTCTATTTCATAAACATCCCCGACAAAAATTTCTAAGCCTTTTTCAGTGGAAGTTGTTCGATAATTATTTAAGATTTCTCGGAGTTCAATCGAGGATTCGGGGTGTAATGTTACGGTTAAATTTTGGCCGACTACGGAGGTTAAACTTTCTAATTCAATCCGAAACACATCCGTGGCTTCATCGGGAGATTGAATAAAATAAAAATTTCCTCCCGCCGCCTTAGCCATCCCCATCAATAAATCTTCATTAAAATAGGTTCCAAATCCCAATGTAGTTGTGATAATACCCTGTTCTGATTGTTTATGAGCCGTTTTTGTCAAGATTTGAGGATCGGTAATTCCCTCATTGGCTTGTCCATCAGTTAATAATAAAACCCGGTTTAAATATTCACGATTAAGACAAGATTTCACTTGTTCGCAGCCTAATAACCAACCCCCACTTAAATTGGTACAACCTCCGGCTTTAATTTTGCCCAGGATTTTACAAATTTCCGATGGATTTTTAACGGGTTGAGGAGGTAAAATTAAATCAGCATTATCATCATAAATGACAACAGAAACAATATCTTGATCTGTTAAGGATTCAACTAACTTTTGGGCGGCTTGAATAGCATAACGCAACGGTTGGCCCGCCATTGAACCTGAACGATCAATGACTAAACTTAAATTTAACGGTCGTCGAGAAGAAACAATTGCTGTTTTTTCTCCATTAAAATTTAGAATTAAATCAACAGTAGCAGCCGTATTCGTCGCAATTAATGAATGAGAAAGCGAATAGTTAACCTGAATCATAATTTAAACTCCTAAAGATCAGCCAAAACTTCAAAATTTATCAAAAGCTGTCATCACAAGTGTGATCGGGTTAACATAGCCTATCTCCCAATTGCTCTGGTTTCTATTGTGCCCAGTCAAGGTTCAAATCCCTCAAAATTTAAGATTTGCTTTTTTTGGCTCGGTTTTGGGGACTTTCCCTGAAGATAATTAACAAAACTTCACATTTTTAAGGAGGGTTCTCATTCCATCACCCCTGAAATCTGATAGAATCTCCTTATCATGCTTGACTTTAGGCCATTAGCGAAACCTTAGCTAATCGCTAAAAAGTCAAAGATCAGTTTTTTGGGTCTTGGGTCTTGGGAACCCCAACTTCTGCTCGGGGAGGAAATTTAAGACCCGTAAAGACAAAAATACGATCACAATAAAAAGATGACAGACGTTTAAAAAATTTTAGGAGGAAAATCTATGGATTTCGATTTTCGGATTCTCATTGTTCTGTTACCCTTGCTGGCTGCGGCGGGATGGGCTTTCTATAATATTGGTGCTATCGCCCTCAGACAAGTTCAAGGCTTTTTAAATAAAAGTTAAATATTAACTCTTAAGCGATGCTTTACCCTATCCTGGAATTCTACGGGATAGGGTTTTTCTTGGCTTTAAAAGGGTTCAAATTAACGTTAAGATCAGCTAATTTTTAAAGTTTTCTCTAGGGGGAAAAAATAACAATTTGATTTTTCATTCCAAGCCACGATCAGCTGCTTTTTTTGTTATCTTGACACTCCCCGCTCTGAAGAGACGGGGATTCTACATTCTACGTCAGAATTTGCTCAACCAGGGTAGCCCCAAGAAGAGTAGAGACTCCAACTCCTGTAGCGTTACTTCGGGATTGCCCATCCCTAGTTTGTTTGGCCAGATTGAGAATATTTTTTGCAGCATTTGTATCTCTATGCAACTCACATCCACAATTACAAATATGGGTGCGGGTTGATAGAGATTTTTTCACAATCACCCCACAATTAGAACATTTTTGCGAAGTGAAATGGGGTGGAACCGGAATTGCTAATTTATCAAACTTAGCTGCAAAATATTCTATCCATTGCCGGAACAAATACCAACTAGCATCGCTAATTGATTTAGCGCGCGCAGTGGTTTTTAACCAGATTTCTAACACTTAAATCTTCATAGGCTACTACATCGTTTGATGTGCATACGTTACTCGCTAGTCTTTTAGCGTGTTCATTCCGTTGCCTGCTTACTTTTAAGTGTTTTTTGCTGTAAACTTTTCTAGCTCTCCGTCTACCTGATGAACCCTTAACCTTTTTATAGATTTGTCTCTGAGATTTTTTAATAGACGTTTCCGCCTTTCTCAAAAACTGGGGATTGGGTTCTTGATGTCCGTTAGAGTCTGTGTAAAATGACTCAATTCCAACATCTAATCCGATTTCATTCCCGGTTCTAGGTTGAACATCGGTAACGGTAATACCCAGACAAAACTGGCAGTAATAGCCATCGGCACGACGAATCAATCGCACCCGTTTGATGTCTTTAAGATTGTAGGTATGGAGATCCCATTTCCCCAGTAATTTAAGATTGCCAATCCCGTTTTTATCGGTAAAGGTGACTTGCCTTTTGGTTGGGTGTAACTTCCATCCTGTTGTTTTATATTCAACAGAACGACAGTCTTTTTGAAATTTGGGATATCCTTTTTTACCCGAAATCTTTTTCTTACAATTGTCGTAAAAACGACTAATGGCAGTCCATCCCCGCTCTGCTGCGGATTGGACTGCCATTGAATTTAGATCGTTAACAAAAGAGAATTCCTTTCTAAGAGTAGTGGAATATTTGTTTAAGGCAAACTTGTCGATTTTCAACTCTCTGGAATTATCCATCCAGTATCTAATTGCTTTATTGCGAATGAATTGAGTTGTACGAATGGCTTGATCAATCGCTTTGAATTGCTCAAGTTTGCCTTTAACTTTGTATTCTAAAACTATCATGAAATTCTCGTGTTTTCGACCTGTTTCTATGTTAACATAAATTAGGAAAATATTCACGCTTGGTTAAAACCCCTTGGGTCGATTTTCATCTGTTGTCTGTTGGCGTAGCCTGCCGTAAGGCATAGACACGCTCGTTTTCAATCTCCCAGACTTGTATCATAATATTTTTTAAGTCTTGATTCTCAATATGTCCATCACCGTTACGGTTAAACTCTTTGCAGCCTTTCAAGAAGCCTACAGTGTTTCCGAATTAGTGTTACACCTTCCGCCTCAAACACCTGTATCTGCAATTTTAGACCACTGTATTCAGGAGCATCCTGAACTGGAGAAATGGCGAAATCTAACGCAATTTGGCATTAACTTAGAATTTGCCAGTGCTGAGACACCTCTAAAAAATGGAGATGAAGTTGTTTTAATTCCCCCGGTTAGTGGCGGTTAATTTTAAGGGAATTAAGAGGATTCACCGCTATTGATTTGTTGGAATTAATGAAGAGCGCTCTCCCCCTTTCAGTTCAACAGAGCGCTCAGTCCCCAAAATTTCATCACAATAGTATATTATCACACCTGTTTTAAAAACGAAACCCCTATTAGGCATAAAATTTTATACCCTACATTCTCATTGGGAATCGATATTTCTCCAAAACCGTAAATTCTACACAGGTTGAACACAATAACGGGCACGTCCTTGTTGTTTGGCTTGGTATAAGACTTGATCAGCAGCCTCAATTAACACAGAGAAAGACGTTAAAGGAGAGGGAAGGGTACAAGCCACCCCTAAACTTAAAGTTAACCACTGACTTATTGTTGATTTATCGTGGGGTATTTCTAGTTGTAAAACCGCCGCTTGAATGTGTTGTGCGACATGAATCGCTCCATCCTGATTCGTATTGGGTAAAATAATGGCAAATTCTTCTCCACCATAACGAGCGACTAAATCCGCAGGGCGTCGTAACGTATTCTCAATTGCTTGAGCAACTTGTTTCAAACAACTATCTCCGGCCGGATGTCCGTAGTAATCATTATATTGTTTGAAATAGTCAATATCACACATAATTAAAGCTAAAGAACCTTGTTCTCGTTGTAAGCGTTGCCATTCCTGTTCCAAATATTCATCAAAGCGGCGACGGTTGGCGACTTGAGTTAAACCATCAACGGTGGCTTGGCGTTTTAATTGTTGGTTAGCAACTTGTAATTCTTGATAAAGTTCAGATTGTTGAATCGCGATCGCTAATTGATCAGCAATGGCACAAGTTAACTCGATTTCCGATTCTTTCCAGCCCCTTAAATGTTGATGTTTAAGTAACCCCAAACAGCCCCAAACTTGAGAACCCACCCGCAAAGGAATCGGCAACCAAGTTCCAGAAATTCCGGTTAAATGTTGAATTTCTTGAGAATTTGGAACAGTTAGATCTTCAGTTTCTAAGTGATTGAGTTGCTGAATAGGGGAAAGAATTGCAGGAGTTGTATTGCGATCATAACTATAGGAAGCCACCTCTTTCCATTGTTCTTCTTGGGGAAGATGTTGTAAAATACAAGCGCGATCCACCCGTAATAAGGTGACAATTTCAGCAACAGCCGTGGAAAAAATAGTATCTAAATCCAAGGATTGACGAATAAATTGAATCACATGATTTAACGTTTGAGCACGACGAGCTTGATATTGAGTTTGTTGATAAAGTTGACTTTGTTGTAAGGCAATTCCAACTTGTTCGGAAATTTGTCGCAGTAACGTCGCTTCCCACTGTAACCAATGGCGTAAGCCATGATTTTGACAAATCATTAAGAGTCCCCAAAGTTGATTTTGTTCAAATAAAGGAACCATAATTGCCGAACAAATTCCCCAATATTTTAAGACCTTTAACATTCCTGAATGAATCGGATCATGATTAATATCATTAATCACTCGCATCCGACCTTGATTAAAATTTTCATAGCATTCCAGAGGAATTAAAGGGGTTTCAGATTGTCGGTTTCTCAAGAATTTTAACGATTCATCGGGTTCGGTTTCAGCAATAATTTTACCTCGCCGATCTGGAAAAATTCGATAAATTAAAACCTGATCACATTCGAGTAACTGTTGCACTTCTTTAACCGTTGCATTTAAAATATCATCTAAATTCAAGGATTGACGAATTTGATGGGTAATTTCCCAAATTAAATGTTCTTGAACAATCAGTTGACACAATGCTTTTTCGGCGCGTTTGAGGGGTGTAATATCTTGAAACGTCGATAAAAATAACCGATGTTGCTGATCTTGCATCATCACCGTTGATAACAGTAAGGTTTTTAACTGCCCATTTTTTGCTTGAATTGTCGTTTCTAAATTAAAAATTGAACCCGTTGCAATCACTTTTTTTAATCGGTCTTGTGCCTTTTGATAACCTTCAGGCGTTGGATATAATAAAGCCAGAAAATCGGAATGAGATTGAGCTTCTTCTAAGGTATATCCGGTAATTTCTGTCATTTGAGGATTAAACAGATAAAAATTCCCCTGTTCATCACTAAGCATAATTCCATTGCCCACAGTTTCAATCACTGTTTTTAACCGATTTTGTGTTGTTAAAAGTTGCATTTCAGCTTCTTTGCGATCAGTAATATCAACGAAATAACCCACAATTTCTAAGGGATTTCCGCGCCCATCTTTAATCAATCGCATTTCTAACCGTAACCAACGCCAATGACCTTGAGCGTGTAAAAAACGAGCTTCATGAATATAGGTTCCAGTTGTTAACACCTGAATAAAAGCATCCTGCCATTGAGATTTTTCTTCCTCTGGAACATAGTCGTGCCAAATATTTTCTTCCTTTAAAAAAGTAGTAACTTCATATCCTAAAAGCGTATATACATTGTCACTAATAAATGTAATTTGATAGTGGGGTTGGGGTTGACAACTAAAAATCACCGCCGGACTACTGCGAAGTAATTGTTTAAGGCGTTCACTCACTTGATAAAGTTCCGATGTCATTTGTTGACGACGTTGGAGTTCTTCTTGTAACCCATCATTCGCCTGAGTTAATTCGGCTGTCCATTGTAATAAAGAAAGTTGTAGTTGTTCATTAGATTGTTGAGATTGTTGAATGAAAGTTTGGGTGGGTTGATCTTCTGTAATATCTACGATTGTACTCAGCAGTAATGTTTTACCATCGGTCAATTGTCCGAAGGTCAGGGAACTCCATTCCCAAATTCTCAGATAGCCTTGATGATTTGTAATCAGATAATCTCGGCGACGTTCAGGTAAACGAGATCCCCCGACTAAATTTTTAGTGCTGGGGAGAGGTTCTGGGTTCGTTAACCGTTCGCTCCAGGCTGAAATGGTGGGTAATTGAGCCACTGTATAGCCTGTAATTTCTGCCCAACTCTGATTAATTTCAATGACTTCGCCATCTTTGGTGTGTAGCATCATTGGATAGGGGGCAGATAAAAGAGCTTGATAAAGCTTTTCTTGGGGTTGGGAAGTGTCATTTTCCCCCGGTGGTAAGTTCTGTTTTAGTTCCAGAGGGTTTGAGTCTTCAGCTTGAGAATGGCCGTAGGACATATAATTAACGTGATGGATGATCCACCCAATAAAGATTAGAAACAAAACCCAATTCGTCAGATTTTGGATCATCTCTTGAGGTTCACGACTGTAGAGGGGATAATGGAACCCTAAAAAGATTAATCCTCGTAGGAATAACCCCATTAAAAATATTCTGGGTAAAAACTGTTGGAGGATTTGACAGGCGAGTTGATACACACCCTGAAATTTAAGCCAAAATAGTGTAAATTTCTGAAAAACAAATGAAGAGTTTTGATACCATAGCCATAAACTGATTCCCGCTAAAACCAGACAAAAGGCCCTATCAAGTTGAATATTGAAAAAATCTCGTAAGACAATATTCAAAACCGAACTGTTCAAATACAAACCTAACAGCACACTTAGCACTAAACTGATTAAGTCTAAACCCATTGACCGGGAAAAACGCTCAAAATCCGTCTTTTTCTTCTCAAAAAAAGATTGTTGTAGATGAGTTTTGAGTTGCCAAGAGTGATGGCTTCCATTCTGATTCATATTGACAATTCCAGTTTTTGAGATGGCTATCAATTTTAACCTCAATCTTTCGGTATTTCCCTCTATCTATAGCTAAGAAAACTGGCTTATACAGAAAAAAAAGATTTTAAGATGAGGATTTAAACGATCCTAGATCATAAAAAATTTTCGAGATAAACCTATTAGTTTACTCAAAAAAATATCTGTCGGAAACAGTGATATTACGGAACTTTAAGCGTTGTACAGATTAGGCTTGATACGGTACTGGTACAAAAATACTGATGAATTCCCCTATTTCTTTAGATAGAGGTGATTCTTGAATCAATATCACTTCTTAATTCCCTGGATGGTTAGAAATGTTTTATCCTATAAGAGCATGGTAACACTATCGGATTGTGACTCTGGGCTAATTTAATGACATATCATGTAATCTATGACGGGAATTGCAACTTATGTGTTACCTTGGTGCAACTGTTAGAAATTTTAGATCAAGGACACCAGTTTACCTATATTCCTATGCAGGATGAGCAAGGGTTAAGCCATTTTGCCATTACTCCCGGCGAGTGTAACTTAGGTATGATTTTAATTGATGGGAATCAACCTAATCACCGTTGGCAAGGAAGTGACGCGGCGGAAGAAATTGGCAGACTTTTACCCGCAGGAGGAATTTTTGTCGCAACTTATCGAGCCTTACCTGGGTTAAAATGGATCGGCGATCGCCTTTATGAACAAGTTCGGGATCATCGATATTTATTATTTGGTAAACGCTCAACTCCTTATCAGTCTACTTATCCCAGTTGTTGTACAAAGGGTAAATGTAATCTTTAACACCAAATTCTGGCTGAACTATTTGAGGTGGGGTTTCTCCACCTTTATTATTTTAATAGCACATCTCGCTTAATTCTAATTAATTGATAACCGCCTTGATTTTCTAAAACTTGATATTCCGAAGAATTTAATCCTAATTTGGCAATTTCTTTAGGTTTTGTAATCATTAAAATGGTATCAATGGGACGATTTAAAGGAAATAATTCTAATAATCGTTGTTTAATATCGTAGGTCATGAAATAGATCCGGCGTTGGGTATAAAATACCAAACTGGGTTTAAAGACACCAATGGTAATCAGGGGTTCATTGGGTTGATGAACTTGTTGAACTCGTAAGGATAATTGTCGCAGAGGTAAGTGTCTTTGAGTATCTAATAATTGACCCACTGGTAAGGCAACTAAACTCATAAATGCTAAAAATCCTAGAACATTTCCGATCCAAACTGTTCGTCTCCATCGAGGTTGAAAAAGGCAATAAACAGTAATTCCACTGGCGATTAACCAGATGATTCCTGATATTATGGGTAAATGACTGGTTTGTAATAATTGATCAAAATTAGGAGTATCTTCTCCCACCAGTTTCGGACTTAAAAAACTGGCAATTGCTAATATTAATAATATTAAAACATTGACAATACCTGTTATTAAAAAAGGCAGAGATATTTTAGTTTGATTTGACTCAATATTATTCTGTTGATTTCCCCATAAACTGATTAAAATTACTCCGGCGGGAATACAAGGTAAAACATAACTGGGTAGTTTGGTTGCAGATACACTAAAAAAAGCGAAAATAATCACAAACCAAAATAAAGCAAATACACCTAACTGTTGAGAACGATCTTGAGAACGCCACTCTTGAAGTTGCCAAAATTTGACTTGATAAATTGCTATCGGTAAATAGACAGACCAAGGTAATAACGCTACTAAAATTACAGGGAAATAATAAAACCAAGGGCCAGGATGATTACTAACCACACTGGTAAATCGTTCTAAATTATGATGTCCAAAAAATGTGTCTAAATAAGCTTGACCATTGGCAAGGGTGACTAAAATAAACCAGGGAACTGCTATGATGATAAAAATTAAAATTCCGGGTAATAACTGCATTTCCCAAATCACCCTTTGCCATTGTTGGGTATAAATTAAAAAGGCACCAATAATCAAAATCGGAAATACAATTCCAATCGGCCCCTTGGCTAAAACGGCTAAAGCAGAAAAGGTATAAAATGTAAAATACCAAGCTTTTTGTTGGCGAGTTTGGGGTTGAGCATAACCTAAGAAAAATGCTAATAATGAAATCGTTAAACAACTGGCTAAAAGCATATCGGAAACCCCCGTGCGTCCCCAAGCAATCCAAGCCGGATTTAACACCATCATTGCCATTCCCCACCAGGCTCCAATCCACTGTTGACGCAGGGTAGAAGGTTTAATTTCCCCTAGTAAAGAGGCTTGCTTTCCAAAATAACGCAGGGTATAAAATACCAAAAAAGTCGATAAAATTGCGGTTATAGCTGACGGTAATCGTGCCCCCCATTCATTGACTCCTACAGCTTGAAAAGCCATCACCATTAACCAATAAATTAAGGGCGGTTTATCAAAGCGAGTTTCCCCATTCCAATAGGGCGTAATCCAATCGCCAGTGAGGTGCATTTGTCGGGCGGCTTCAACAAACATCGGTTCGGTTTTATCGATTAACCCAATATCGCCTAAATGACTTAAAAATGCGATCGCACTCAGGCATAATAATCCTAGAATGGTTATTCCCCAAAGGACTTTGGGATAATTTTCCCAGGATTTCCAGATGGTTTTAAAAGATTGATTAAATAACATGGGTTGACGGTTGACTATTTCCTAATTTTATGATGTTCACGCGATATTTTTAACCACGCCAAGCTCAGGGTTAAACTAATATAGCCTAAACCATACCCAGCGAGAATATCACTCGGCCAATGACATCTTAAATAAACACTACTAAAGCCAATAATCAGTACCCAGAGGGTAGCAAATCCATAGATATAGGGTGTTGATTTGGGATAACGTTCTGCGAGGAGATAAGCTATATAAAAATAAAACAAAACATTCCCTGTCGCATGACCACTGGGAAAGCTTCTTCCGACAGATTCAACTAATCGATCTGGGGGACGACTGCGAGAAATTAGCGGTTTCAGGATATCATCGACTACAATTAAAATACCCAAGGTGGAAAACGCTAAAACTTTGGCTTCAATCCAATAGCGTTTCCAAACGAGTAACCCTAGGGTTAAAGCAATAATAACGGCTGTTCCTTTAACCCCGGTTAATAAATAAAAAAACCGAAAAACATCATCCCAACTCTGAGGAAAGATTTGATGGGGGACTTGAATTAAAATTTGATCTAGTAATAAATCTTCTTTAAAATTAAATCGAACAGAAAGTAAGATAAAAGGAACTAAAATTACCAGACAAATCCAAGCTTGCTGTTGAGAAATGGCTTTTTTAAACGAAATAAATCGACGATTGAAAGTTAAACGCATTATCTCCCACGTTTACTAATCCGTAGTTGAGTGAGTTTTAATTATACAATATGTGATCCCAATCCGGTGAATGTTCTCAAACCAAAAGTTAAAAAAGTTATTTAGGTTTTTGAGTCATGCCCTAATCAGAATTAGAATATTGAATCAGGACTTCATGAGGATCAAAGAGTCAATGTTAGATACCCTTGACCTGACGCTATCGCTGGATAAAGAAAGCTATAAAACTCAGATAGAAGCTTTAATGAAGGAGTTGCGATCGCTTCAACAAACCTGCCGAGATAAAAAATTACCGATTATTATTGTATTAGAAGGATGGGCAGCGGCGGGCAAGGGCGGACTCGTGAAGAAAATGGTGGGATACATGGATCCAAGGGGGTTTACAGTTCATCCCATCTGGCCCCCAACCCATGAAGAATCCCGTTATCCGTTTCTGTGGCGGTTTTGGCAAAAATTACCTCCTCAAGGCACTATTGGCATTTTTTATCATAGTTGGTATACCCATCTTTTAGAAGATCGGTTGTTTGGGCGACTGGAAGCACCGGACGTCCCCATGGCCATGCGACAAATTAACGCCTTTGAACGTCAGCTTGTCGATGATGGGGCGGTGATGGCGAAATTTTGGATACATTTGAGTAAAAAAGAACTGAAAAAACGTCTAAAAACAGCTTCAGAAGATGAGTTAGAAGCTTGGCGGGTGCGTCCTGAAGATTGGAAACAGGCTAAAAATTATGATACCTATAGCACCCTAGCAGAAGAAATGGTGATTCATACCGGGACAGGTTCAGCCCCTTGGATATTAGTCGAAGGAGACTGTAAACGCTGGGCCAGGGTAAAGGTATTATCAACAATGGTGGCCTCCATTAAAGAAGCCTTAGACCGTTTGTATATTCAGTTACCTCCCGCCTTTACAACGCCCCAAGACCGTTTACAACCCACAGAACCTAACCCCCTAGCTACGGTTAATCTGAATGCCGCCTTATCCTCGGAAAACTACAAAATCCAGTTACGTCAACAACAAGTTAATTTAAGTCAATTGCAACAAACTCTTCATCACCAACAAATTCCCGTTTTAGCTTTATTTGAAGGTTGGGATGCGGCGGGTAAAGGAGGAGCAATTAAACGATTAACTGATATTTTAGATCCCCGTAGTTATGAAGTAAATACCTTTGCTGCACCGACGGACGAAGAAAAAGCCCATCATTATTTATGGCGGTTTTGGCGTTGGTTACCTCCGGGGGGAAAATTAGGAGTATTTGACCGCAGTTGGTATGGTCGAGTATTAGTAGAACGAGTCGAAGGCTTTGCGACTGAATTAGAATGGCGACGAGCTTATCAAGAAATTAATGAATTTGAAGAACAGTTAACCAGTGCGGGCTATGTGTTAGTTAAATTTTGGTTACATATTGATCAAGAAGAACAATTAAAACGTTTTCAGGAACGGAAAGACAACCCCTATAAATTACATAAACTTACGGAAGAAGATTGGCGCAACCGTGAAAAATGGCCGTTGTATGAAGTAGCCGCTAATCAAATGATTCAACGCACCCATACACCCCATAGCCCTTGGACATTAGTGGCCGCTAATAATAAATATTATGCCCGTGTGAAAGTCATTGAAACTGTTGTTGAGGCAATTCGCCGTCGGTTAAAACAGGATTAATTTCCGAAAGATTTTTGACACTCCCCCGTTAACTGATGACGAGGGAGAATGTTAAATTGGAACTTGTAATCCGTAGGACTATAGCAATCCTAAATGATTTATGAAAAAGTTCTGTAGGGGTTTGGAAACCAAACCCTCTTTACGCTCAACCTGTGTTCTAATAAGGATTGATTCAAGTTAAGCGGTATTATTATAAAAATTCCTCTAATGCTATGTTTATTATCCTGACTCAACTTTTATTTCTGTTACTGGTAGGAGCCATTGCATTTAAAGTCTGGCAAATTTTGGGAGGTAAGGATAATAGCTTAATTAGTCGGTTGTTATTCATCCTGGTTTTAGTCTTAATTGTTTCTGCCTTGATTTCACCCGATAGTCAAGTCGGTTTAGTGGTATTAGGAATTTTATCAATTTTTTTTCGTCCCTTGGGATTATCAATTTTACTTTTATTAATTGCCTCTATTTTTATTAAAAATGGTAAAATCGATAAACCAGGGCCGACCTTAATTTTAGTCGCTTTATTAATTTTAATTGTAGCCAGTACCCCCGTCTTTGCGAATTGGCTGGCTCAACAAGTGGAAAAAGTTGCCTTAAAAACCGTACAAACCGATTTATGTTGTGGAGAACGGGCGGGGGCTATTGTTTTATTAGGACGGGGAACCACAGAACCCAAATTACCCTATCGCAAGCAAATTCAATTAACAGATACAGGCGATCGCATTCCCTACGCAGCCCAACTTTTTCGACAAGATCGAGGGCCGTTTATTATTGTCAGTGCAGGGCCTCGTCAGGAGTTAATTAATCCGATCATTGAAGCTAATGATATTAAACAACTTTTAATTTATATGGGAATTCCCGCAGAACGAATTCTACTCGAATCTCATGGAGGAACCACTTATAATAATGCTGTTGAAATTTATCAAATTATGCAGAAACATCATTTAGGTCGAACGATTATTCTCGTCACATCTGCCTTAGAAATGCGTCGGGCGAGTTTAACCTTTGCCAGAGTTGGGTTTAAAGTTATTCCCGCCCCCACCAATTTTTATACCTTTATTCATCAGAAAAAATATGTTCGTCATATTACTGGGGCAGATTTCGCGCCCAGTGCAGAAGCCTTATTATTAACAACACGGGTTTTAGATGAATATTTCTTAACCTTCTATTATTTTATTCGCGGTTGGTTAGCTCCCAGTATTTAAAACCGAGCATATTGAACGCGATCAAGAGCAGAACTCGGCTGTGAGGCTGGACTGGAAGATGAACCTAACCCGACGGAATTTCCTACCATTGCTACTAAGAAAAAGAGGAGCAGAAATAAAAATCCTAGAGTTTCCCAATCGGAATTTTTCTCAGGTTTTGGTTTCTGTTCCTCTTTAACGGATTTAACATCCACTTTAACTTCTATCTTTTTCCCCTGTAAAGGGCCATGCAGTTTAATACTGTTGCAGGTAATTTGATCCGCGATATGATCTTGATTAGACATGGTGCTTTCCTGAATTGTTAGTCTTAGAGCAATTCGCTAATCAACTACAACTCGGTTCACCTGAATTCGGGATCAAAATCCTAACCTAAACCCCCTTGAACGCCCATTCCCAATTCTGGGCTAAAAAAACAATCCACTTTAAGGTTTAGGGGCGGGTGCTTTCGGAATTTCTGTTAACCCCAGAACCGGGCTAAAAACCGTCCCAACCTAGGAGAACAGAAAACAGGATTAACTATTCATTGCGGAATTTAGAGAGGAAATTGCGAAGTTGTTCCCCCGCAACATCTCGTCCCCCTAAACCAAAGGCGATCGCAATTGCTACCGCAACAGCCCCTAACAACAAACCAAAGGCTAAATTGACAATATCGCTGGCAATTCCCATTTGTTGTAACGCCATTGCACCGACAAAGATAATAATCGCAATTCGAGCCGCTTGGGCTAAAAGACTAGATTGACGAGTTCCCGAACTCTCGATTAAATCATGAGCTAAATTGGCAAAATACAAACCAATGGCAAATACAATAATACCAATCAAAACTTTACCCGCAATCACGATAATTTGATTGAGAATTAAAGTTAAGGCGGCTAACCCTAAAATATCCGTTGCGGTGACGGCCGCAAACAACATAATCCCCACTAACACAATAATTCCGGCTAATTCAGACGGTGTGTTTTGGGGTAAGCGGGTAGAAACCGGAGAAACGGTGGGTTCCGTTGGAATGGTTTCTTCCGTAATAATACGTTCTTCAACCAGAGGAGTTTGGGAAGAATGAATCCCTAACCAGCGAAAGATATTATCAAACCCAATACTGGTTAGAATATTCGTGACTAAATCCGCTACAAAACGCCCAATCAAATAAGCAACAATTAAAACTGAAATTGCTAAAAAGATTTGGGGTAAGGCGTTAAAGATTTCCGTCAACATTAAAATAGCTGGCCCCGAAATCGCCTCAACCTTCAGAGTTTGTAAGGCAGAAATTGCCGTCGGAATCAGAATTAAAATGTAGACAATCAATCCAATCAGGGATGATAATCTTTGATTCCCTGTAAGCCGATTTAAACCTAAACGACTGCCAAATTGATCAATGCCAACCGCCGCCAAAAGATTGGTGACAATTCGACTTACCACTTGAGCGACTAACCAACCCGCACCTGCAATGACTAAAGCCGCAACAATATTCGGGAGAATCGAAAGGATTTGATAGAGCATTTGTTGGACGGGCTCTAATAATCCTTGTAACTGAAGCGTGCTGAGAATCGCAGGCAAAAATAACAGAATGATGAACCAATACAGAGCATTTCCTAAAGTTTCACTCAGGGAAAATTGATCCGTAGCTGCATCATTCACTTGTTGATTTAAGCGTTCATCAAGGCGAAAGGCTCGGAACACTCGAATTAATAAAGTTCGGGCAATGGTTGCTAAAATCCAAGCAATAGCAATTAAAATTGCCGCCCCAAACAGTCGGGGTAAATAGTTGGTAACTTGGTTCAGTAAACTGGTTAAGGGTGTCGATGCTGCGGTTAGCTGAAGCTTATCTAAAAACGCAACAATTGCAAAGATAAAAATAATCCAGAATATGGTACTCCCCAACCAATCTTCTACCGGAAGTTTATCTTCTGGTGCCGTTGAACCCGAAACCCAAGCGGCAATTCGGTTATCTAAGTCTGTTTTTTTAAACAGGCTTTTCACTAAAGATTGAGCAAATAAGGCGATGAGGTAGCCAACCAATAAAATCCCACAAGCTAAAGCAATATCCACTACGGAAGTTTGACCTAACTTTAGGTTATTTAAGTCTAAGGGAACCGCTAGGGGATTGTCCTGAGCCAAATAAAGCGGGGATAAGGAAGATAATTCCGTTCCCAAGGGTGCTATTCGGTAAAATGTTCCATTCATAATAGTTCCAGTTACTTATTGGATGTCCAAACATCGGCAAGGTTGTGATTCTCCCGACCTTTCTGTAGAGTTGAACGGTTGTCAATTCCTAAAGTGGAGGTTTTTGGTCTCACAGGAACATAAACCGTTCTTCGCAAAGTCCTGGCTCTCCTGTTTTAACAAGGGTGCATCTTAAAGTCTGGTTATAATAGCGGAAAACAGGGGAAAATATGAACATTCTTAGGGGTTTTCCACTTATTCCCTCGTTAATAGCGTGGCTTTTTCACGTTTAACATGAAAAAAATCTGCCTATAGCTTGAAGGTTATCATGCCATCTCGTCAAGTTTTTGAACAATCCATTTTAATTCGGGCCAGTGCAACGGTTGTAGAACGATGTTTTACCGAGTTGGAACTCATGCACCAATGGTTGAATCCTATGTTACGTTGTGAACCGATTGACATCTGGGATACAAATGTAGGCGGTCGTTGTCGATTTGTGATTAAACTTCCTTTATTACAACCAACGTTAAAAACGGTGGTTTTAGAACGGGAACCGGGGTTAATTGTTTGGGGATTTGAAGGGTATTTTCAAGGCTGCGATCGCTGGGAATGTGTCCCAGAAATTGCTGGAACTTGCTTATTAAATCGATTTGAATTTGAAATTCCTAATCCTCTGATTGAATTCGGGTTTAATCGTTTCGCGGCTGCTCTTACAAAATCAGACATGGAAGCTCAATTAAGACGTTTAAAACAAGTCGCTGAACGAGTTAAGAATTGATAACTGATGATGCGGATACTTGATGATGCGGATACTTGATGATGCGGATACTTGATAACTGAAAAGAGGAATTTTAATCGTTGAGATCAAAACTCCTCTTTATTGTTTATAAATTTAAGTGTTCAGTTATTGGCAAAGGCGTTGTTGAACTGCGGGTTGAGCTTTCAAGAAAGCGATCGCTTGTTCCCCTAAATTAGAAACATCATTATAGAGGTTGATCAAATCTTGAACATTAATCGTAATCGCATTAACTCCTTGGTAGCTGAGAAGTAATTCTAACATTGAGAGTTGACCATCACGGGTTACATTGCGTAATGCAGCAATCACCTTATCAACGGCAACGTCAACGGTACTTCCTGAAGCCACAAATTGATTAAAAGCTCCTACTACTAATCTGCCATAGGTGGAGTCCAGCAGATCATTGACCACATTAGTCGGAATTTGAACAGAGTAATTGAGAGCTTGACGGAATTGTTGAACTTGATCTGGAGTCAGTTTAGCTAAAGTAACCAAAGAACGAAGTTGATTGGACTGATCCCCAGTTTGAGCAAAGGTTTGTAAATCGACAATTGATAAAGAAATATTGGCTGGCCCATACATTAATCTTAACTCATCAATAGCAGGTGCAGGTTGAGCAAATATTCCTAAACTAATTGTTAATCCCAAAATCATTGCTAATGCAAGGGATATATATTTAGATAGACCCTGAGTAAAAAATTGGTAGGGGTTACGAACTTTTTGAAACCAACGTCCTGATGTTAAGCTCATTTGTTCCTTCCTCACAAGTAAAATTTAGTAACACAGTCATTTTGTTGTCCCATTCTAAAGGTCTGTTTGACCTCTCTTAAGGTTCCCTTAGATGGGGACTTCTCAAACTGTTACATATTCTGGCTCATTTGATCCAGTATCTGCCGGATTATAGCAGCATCCTGAGCCATTGGTAGAATTTCTAAATAATTCTCTAAATCTTGCTGTGCTTCTCTCCATTGCTGCTGATGGTAGTAGAGAATACCGCGATCGCGTTTTTCATTTACTGAATCTGGAAACAGCAATAAAATCCGTTCAATCACTCCTAAAGCTTGTTCAATTTTGCCTTCATTCAAATAAATAACTTTCAAATTCATCAACATCCGACCTAAAAATTGGCGGGGATTAACTGCCGCTAAAAATTCGGGTTGCATTTCGATAGGTTGTTGATAAATTTGTGTTAATCGAGTTGTACAATCTTCGGGAAATAAAATTTCTCCCTGGTTAAACGCATCCACATAAATTTTGGCATCCTCAAACTCAGGACGGATTAAAAAATGCCCTGGCATTCCAATCCCTACCATCGGAAAATCAATGCGTTTACACAACTCTAAATAAACGAGGGAAAGGGTTATCGGAATTCCGGTTCGTCGATTGATGACTTCATTAAAATAGCTATTTTTGGCATCGTAATAGTTATTTTTGTTCCCCCTAAATCCTAAATCTTCATAGAGATAGTGATTGATCGTTTGAATCACCCGCAGAGGATAACGTTCCTGGGGTAATCGTTCTAAAATTTCCGAAGCCATTGTATCTAAAGCATTGAGATATTCTTCCGGTTCAATTTCTGGATATTCTTCTTGAGCAATATAAAGAGCCGCTTTTGCTAAATCAATTTGTTCCTCCGGTTGTTGAATTTCTTGAAAAAAGCGTTGTCTAGCTTGTAAATAATTCATATTTTATTAGGGGATTTTAAATTAATGGGGTTTTAACTAACTTGTGTTTAATTTTACCGGGTAAAGCTATAATCCAGAACACACATCTATCTAAAGAAAGACTTTTATACCCTTGTTCATCAAAACAGTATAAATTGTTATTAATTTTTGGGGACAGATTCACTTCCTGACTCTTGGATACTTACCCTAAAAATGAATAGGGATGACTGTACGCCACCCCTACAACGGTGATTGGGAATAAAATCTTAAACTGAGCCTTAAAAGTCTTCCGTTAAGAAGGGATTTTCTTTGGGAAATGTCGGTAAGTGAATTGAGGCTAAGGACTCTAATTTTTTACGTCGTTGGGGATAAATTAATGGGGCTGGCCAATTAGCCGTATTAATTTCCTCGGATTCCGGTTGTTGAACTGCTACCGCACTGGTAGATTGAGATTTTTTTACCTCTAAATTAAAGGATTGTTCCCCCATTGATCTAGCCAATTGTTGTTGCCTCGGCATAGTTTCCGATGGCGTTGGCAAGACAAATAAATCCGCATCTTCTGAAATAAACGAAGCATATTCTAAACGAATTCGTTCTAATTCCCCTTCTAAAAATCGAGGTTGGGGAGAGTCTTCAACGGGAATTTCATCGTTAGAAACGGTTAATTCTACAGGGGGTTTAAACGGTTCAGGGGTAGACAATGGTGTTTCCTCAGAAGATAGAGATTCTAACCCTTCCGATAAAGCCTGAACCACCGGAAGCGTCATCTCGAATTCTAAGGATGTTTGATCACCTATATTCCCTGAATCAGTCGATGAATTAACCGAATTTTCCATCGGATGTATGGGGTTATTGTTAGAGGCTGACCAAGGTTGTACTGGGGGAGCTTTAGGTGTTAATAAACCAGCAGAATAAAATAGGGGAGGTTCTTCTGTCATTACGGGAATTGATTCTAAGGTTTGTTTCCCGGTTTCAAATTGAGCTTGATTTTCTAAACATCGTTCTAATGCGACTTTAAATTGTAGGGTTTGGCGTTGTTGACGATGGAGTCGCGATCGCAATTCTCGGCCCATATTTTGGGCTTGAACTAACTCATGAAACTGCTCATTATATCGTTGTTGCGTTAAAGCACAATCCCGTTCCATTTGTGCTAATCGAGTTTGGGTTGATTCCCATTGTTGGGTTAAGGTTTCAACTAAAACCTGTTGTTGTCGGATGACTTGATTGGCAATTTCTAACTTTTTAAACAGTCGTTTAACTTGATCTTGTGTTGCCCCTAATTCTTGGGTACGTTGCAACAATTCTGTGTCTTGATTCTGTCGATTCTGCCGATTTTCATCTAATTCTGCTTCTAATTCCGCCACCCGATTAATTAAATCTTGGTTACACTGATGTAAAATTTGCACCACCCGCACGGGATTATCTTCCGTTTCCCCTTCCACCGACATTAAGGACGCCGTTGCCATTTCGTTTCCCTCGGAACCCTCTAGGAAAATCCCATCGGGAACCGTTGAATCCTCATCCCTGACCTCAGTTTCTGCCGATTGTTCTAACTGATTGATAAACTCAGTTAACAATTCCTCCAGGGGAATCGTGTTAGGAAAGTTCACCGTCTCCCACTCCTCATCGGGGGTTACAGCAGGACTAACCAACTCTTCCGACGGGGGCAAAGGTTCGGATAAAGGTGCTTCAGGAGGCTGATCAAACGATTCAGGAGTGGGGAGATCGGCTTCAGACATGGCTTTTTTTATTTGATTTGTTTATTTATTTCTATTCTCAATACATGGTGAAATGTATTGTTTCTTATATTAAGGGCAATGGAGAATCGCGTCAAGTTGCTAATTTAAAAAGGTTTTATTAATGATCAGTTAAATCGGAAACTCTATTGATCTGGATTAGGGATCGATTGCATCCCTGATTAATGTCTTGCTGATCAAGTCTTAAATAATAGCGATTTTTGCTCTTAATCTATCAAAAAACTGAGGGCAAAATAGGCTGTAATTGATATTATTCCCTTAGCTGATCACTCAATGTTAACCAAAACCATCACCTGATGACAAAAATTGGATATATTGGAGTAGCGGAAATCATACAGATTACATACAAGTTGAGTTAAATATGGAACAGTGGGAGTCGCGGGGACATTTATTAACCGAACAAATCAACGCGAGTAGTCAGAATTTAGATCAACTTAGTTCTTTAGAATTAGTCGATTTGTTTAACCGGGAAGATGTACAAACGTTACTGGCCATCGCCCGTTCCCGTGAATCATTGGCCCAAGCCATTGATCTGACCACTGCCGCCTTGCATCAGGGAGGGCGACTGTTTTACGTTGGCGCGGGAACCAGTGGTCGTCTAGGGGTTTTGGATGCGGCGGAATGTCCTCCCACCTTCTGCACCCCTCCAGAATTAGTGCAGGGTATTATTGCGGGAGGGGCGGGAGCTTTAGTCCGCAGTTCTGAAGATTTGGAAGATCAAGCTGAAGATGGGGCAAATGTGATCGCCTTACGGCAAATTACTCATAAGGATGTGGTGGTTGGAATTACGGCCGGAGGAACGACACCTTATGTACAGGGGGCATTACAAGCTGCCCGTCAACGGGGGGCAAAAACGGTGTTTATTGCCTGTGTTCCCGTAGACCAGGTAGAATTTGAAGCGGATGTGGATATTCGCTTATTAGTAGGGCCAGAAATCTTAGCAGGTTCGACTCGATTAAAAGCTGGAACCGTGACAAAAATGGCGTTAAATATTCTCTCAACCAGCGTCATGGTTAAGTTAGGAAAAGTCTATGGCAACCGCATGATTGATGTGGCAGTAACGAATAAAAAATTACAAGATCGAGCCTTAAGAATTTTAATGGATTTAACAGAAATTAATCGAGAAGAAGCCGAATTTTTATTAGAAAAAAGTGGAAAATCGGTGAAGTTGGCGTTATTGATGAAGTGGACAGGATTAGATGCCCTATCCAGTCAAGAATTATTAGATCAGCATCAAGGACAATTAAGACAAGCCGTATTAAGTCTTAAACCGTAAAATTTGTTGATAAATATTCAGCAATGCGACGACTCGCTCCTGGCTGTCCCAGGCGACGTTTGCCATTTTCTGCGATTAATTGTAATCGATCCGGGTTGCGAAGCAGCGATCGCAAGATTTCAGGAATTTCTGTGGGATTTTGCCCAACAATTAAGGATGGCCCTAATAGACGGTGTTGATTATCAGCAAAGGTTGGGGTAAATTGTGGCCCTGTACCGGGAATTGCGATCGCAGGTTTCCCTAAACCGACAAACTGTTCTGTCGCAGTTCCCGCCATTGCCAGGGCAACATCTCCTAACCTTAAACACTCATTAAAGGCTTGATTGGTTAAGATTAATGTTACTTTTTGCAAAGAAAAAATTAATTCTCCATGAGCCCAAGAAAAGTTAATATCAGACAGGGGAATATCCGGGCTTTCTTGCCACCCTAAAGCCGTAAGAGGTTCACAAAAGGATAATAACTCTAAACCAGGAGAAATCGCAGCTAGAAACACTAACCGTTGATAGCTAAGGACATGATTTCCGGGTAAAACCATTAAACCTTGATTCGGATCAGTAAACTCTTGAATAATATTGTGAACCCCCTGTAAAATTAAGTCCCAATTGTGATAAACTTCGGGAGGACGAGAACCGGGAAGTAAAATAATTACCAGCGATCGCTGTCTTTCTTCCTGTTCAAGATGGGGTTGATGAAAACGAGTTGTTATGGGTTCTAAATCATCCATCATGGGATTTCCAAAATCAAGGGCGGGAATAGAATATTTCTGTAACGTTTGAGTCGTTAATGTATCTCTGGGAAATACCCCTCGACAGCGAGAATTTTTCATTAACCAACATTCCCAAGGAAAATAAATCGAATCAAAATAGCGATACCATTGCCACATTTGAGTTAAGGGTAACTGTCCCTGTTCATCCCGCAGATAATAGTCCGATTTTGCTGTCCCCACAAAAACATAATTAGCACCACTCAACCAAGCCAAAAACAAAGGAACAATATCCCCAACGGCGAGAATAAATCCCCCTTGTTTGACCCACTGACGAAGGGTTTGATATTGCTGGAGAATTAACGGAAATAACCCGGCTTGGAGATCTCGCCAAAGTTGATCTTGATCCATATAAATAAATCCCCCAGAAGGGAGAGATTTTACCGGGCCAATAATCGGTACATTGTCCAGTTGACCATAGGCTTGTCCCAGTCCCACCAGGGGTAAAGCGGCTAATTCTAGGGGGTGGGGTTGTTGCTGAAGTTCTCGTAAAATCCGAACTGCGATCGCATCCTCCCCATGACCATTACTCAAAGATAGAATTTTAACCGTCATGGTCTATTTTCCTCACACACTGTTTCGTTAGATTAACAGTAAGAGGTCTATGATCAAGGAAAGAGTACAATCAAGATTAACTTGAACATTTTCCCTGATCCTGGGTTTGTGGGTGTCATCTTGAGTGTGAATCAGGGAGTTTTGGATCATTGAAGAGTTCATGAGTATTGAAGAAGAAGCAGTGGCTGAATCTGAATCAATCCTGTTGTTGAACTCTATTTTATTTGATGAAACTTATGATTTTGCCACCTCCCCTATCTCCTTTATTAGATTGCTTAATTATTGATTCCCATGACCAGGATGTACAACATCTATCTCAAATTTTAGGGGAACAAGGGTATTTTATTAGAACTGCCTTCAATGGATCTGTGGCATTAAAAGAGTTAAACTTTAAGCTACCTGATATTGTTTTTTTAGATTATTTAGAGTATCAAAATCAAGAATTTTGTCTGGATATCTTTTTAAAGCTTTATCATAATCAATGCCAGAATATTATTATTGTTTTCTTAATTTCCTCTCCTGAACAGAGCCGTTTCCTTCCGTTAGAACCCAGCTTTCATTGTGACTCAATTAGAAAACCTTTTTATCCTGAAGAAGTTATTCTAAGAATTAGAAATATTTGGCATGATGGTCAGAATCAGAAGGCTATGGAACAGTCCAGACTTCAGTTAAAGCAAGAAATTTCGGCTCGTCAGAAAGCAGAACAACAACTTGAACAAATTAACCAACAGTTACAAACGACAACGGAACAGTTAAAGCATTTGAGTCGGTTTGACTCCTTAACACAATTAGCAAACCGTCCTTATTTTGATGAATATTTATTCAGAGAATGGCAACGTTTAGCCCGCGAAAAAATACCCTTATCCCTAATTATTGGGGATGTGGATGGGTTTCAAGGTTATAACGAAGCTTATGGATATTATCAGGGAGATATCTGTTTACAAACCCTTGCTCAAACGATGAGCACTTGCATTAAGCGTCCGGCGGATTTAGTCGCTCGTTATAGTGGGGAAGAATTTGCCATCTTGTTACCCCATACGGGCAGTTCGGGGGCGATAGAAGTTGCCAAGCTGATTCGAGCTAAAATTAAGCAGCTTGAAATTTCCCACCCTAAATCCCAGATTAGTTCCTACCTGACGCTTAGTTTAGGGGTGGCAACGGCAATTCCTCTGCCTGACTTACCTCCAGATCCCTTAATCACCGTTGCTGAGGAGGCTCTACAGGAAGCCAAACGGCAAGGTTGCGATCGCATTGGCGTAGGAGTAAGTTGGCGTTAGGGGTGTTTATTTAGCTTTTTTCGTATCGATGTCTTCGGCTTCCCCATCCTCATTTTTTCCCTTGTAATCATTTGTTGTCCAACGCTCGATGGTCGTTTTATTGACCTCGGATTTGGACGGGACTGCATGAGCAGAAGAAATGGAGAACATGGTAAAACTTGTGGAAGCAACCAGTCCTAAAACAACAAGAATATTTTTCATGAAATGACCCCTGATGGCTATCAAAATAGATGCCTTGATTGAACGGAACAGTAATATGAAAAGGTCGTAACAACCTCATCAAATCCTGAACAACCTGCACATTATCTAAGAAGCAGTTTTGGTAAATGCAAACAAAACTTAAATGCTTCTTTGTGTCTTTTATCTTCCCTCTATCTTGAAGATTTGGGGAGCAGGGAGTAACCCATCAGGGGGGTGAGGCTGACGGGGAGACGGGGAGACGGGGAGACGGGGAGACGGGGAGACGGGTAGGGAAATGATTAGGTTTTGATTCTGTACTGGGTATCCGTATTTCTCTATCAACGGTCAATACGCCTGTTCTGCTGTATAATCCTTAAATTGCATATCTTCAATGCAACTATTGAATACAAAAGAGGTTCTTAATAGAAGCCTCTGGTTTTTTCGGGAGTTAAGTTAGAGCAAGACTCGCGTTATTTTCTTGATGTTAAATTTTTAGTTTTCAATAAAAATCTATGTTAATATAATTAACTTTTTAATAATTTTGGATATTTTGTATTGTAGATTACAATTCACAGTTTAGAATTCCTTTAGTATACAAAGCCTGAATGGGAAATTGTTCATACCACATCTTGATCGAATCGTAGTTAATGGGGAATTTTTAAGCTTTTTTATCTACGGCTCGATGGGGGAAGTTAACCGATATATTATTGGCTAACAGGGTAAAGAAAATGACCTATTCTTCATCCATTTTTTTAAGTTAAATACCTAAATAGTCATCGTGAAAAAAAGATTAGGTAGACGCAAATTCTTAGTTTATGGTTCAGCAGCCTTTGGAAGCGCCTTTTTCCTCAAAGGTTGTGCTAATTCTGCCGTCAATACCACCAGTCCAACAACGGCAAATTCTCCCAATCCAACCGCTACAACCGCAAGTACCAGCACAGGAAGTGGCGATACAATTAAAGTGGGAATTCTTCACTCTTTGAGTGGAACAATGGCAATTAGTGAAACCACTGTTGTTGAAGCCGAAAAATTAGCAATTAAAGAAATTAATGCCAATGGTGGGGTACTCGGTAAACAAATTGAAGCCGTGGTTGAAGATGGGGCTTCTGACTGGCCGACCTTTGCCGAAAAAGCCCAAAAATTGATTGATCAAGATAAAGTTGTGACGGTGTTTGGATGCTGGACATCGGCTAGTCGTAAAGCGGTAAAAGATGTCTTTGAATCCAAAAACCATATGTTATGGTATCCGGTTCAATACGAAGGTCAAGAATGTTCTAAAAACATTTTTTATACAGGTGCCGCCCCAAACCAACAAATTGAACCTGCTGTTCAATGGTTATTTGATAATAAAGGTCAGGAATTTTTCTTAGTCGGATCAGACTATGTGTTTCCCCGCACCGCAAACACCATTATTAAAGAACAATTAGCAGCCATTGGTGGAACAACTGTTGGCGAAGATTACTTACCGTTAGGCAATACGGAAGTTACCCCGATTATCACCAAAATTAAGCAAGCCTTACCCAACGGAGGCGTAATTTTTAATAGCCTGAATGGGGATAGTAATGTAGCTTTCTTCAAACAATTACAGGGTGCAGGAATGACCCCTGATAAATATCCCGTAATGTCAGTAAGTATTGCGGAAGAAGAAGTGCGACAAATTGGTAAAGAATTCCTTTTAGGTCACTATGCAGCTTGGAATTATTTCCAAACCGTTGATACTCCTGCTAATAAAAAATGGGTAGAAGCTTTTAAAGCGGAATATGGACAAGATCGAGTCACAAATGACCCCATGGAAGCCGCTTATATTATGGTGTATTTGTGGAAACAAGCAGTAGAAAAAGCGGGAACGGCTGATGATTTAGAAAAAGTTAGATTAGCGGCTGTTGGTCAAAGTATGGATGCTCCCGAAGGTCAAGTCACGATGTTCCCGAACCATCATATTTCTAAAACCGTGCGAATTGGACAGGTTAGAGATGATGGATTATTTAATATTGTTTGGGCAACAGAAGGCCCGGTTGATCCCGTACCTTGGAACCAATTTGTACCTGCAACAAAAGGTTATGCTTGTGACTGGACAGATCCCAATAAAGGCGAGAAATTCCAAATGCAAGGAACATAATTAATCCCAGATTTGCTCCCCCGAAATCCCCCTAAAAAAGGGGGACTTTGACTTTCTAATTCCCCCTTTATAAAGTCAGAGTTAGCTGATAAAAGCACAAATAATTTGCCTTTTTCTAACCTATAAAAATCTCCAAAGGGGTTAGTAAAAAGAGTGATACAGCAAATCCTTATTTGCTTACTGTTCTCCGTTCCCTATTCCCTGTTCCCTGTTCCCTGCTACAATTTACAGATTTTCCTAAAAAATGCAAGACCTATTCATTGCCATCTTTAATGGAATTAGCATCGGTTCGGTGTTGTTAATGGCAGCATTAGGACTCGCTATTGTTTTTGGACTCATGGGTGTGATTAACCTCGCTCATGGGGAACTGATTATGTTAGGAGCCTATACAACCTTTGTCGTTCAAAATATCTTCAAACCGTTAGGTGAACCTTTATTTAGTACCTATATTATTTTTGCGATTCCCATTGCCTTTATTGTCACAGCTTTAGCAGGATTAGCCTTAGAACGAGGGGTAATTCGGTTTCTTTATGGAAGACCTTTAGAAACCTTATTAGCAACTTGGGGTGTGAGTTTAATTTTGCAACAATTGGTTCGCAGTATCAGTACCACATTTCTGATGGGGATTATTATCTTTTGTCTGCTATTTTTTGGAGGATTATGGGTACTGCGTCGTCAGACGAATTGGGAGAAAATTCAACAGTGGGCGATTTCTGTTTTGTTCTTATTATCATCAGGAATAGCCTTTACAGTCGGATTAGTGATTGGACAAAGCCAAAAAGCCTTAGCAAAACCTTGGTTTAGTGCCAGAAATGTTGATGTCACTGCTCCGCCTTGGTTGCGAGGAGGCTTAGAATTAGGTACATTTCAAATCCCCTATTCCCGTGTTTTTATTATTGTTTTAACGATTCTTTGTTTAATTGGAATTAATTGGTTTTTCAATAAATCTAATTGGGGGTTAAGAATTCGCGCTGTCACTCAAAATCGTACCATGAGCGCTTGTTTAGGCATTCCCACAAGCACCGTTGATGCGCTAACTTTTTCCATTGGTTCAGGACTGGCTGGAATTGCGGGATGTGCGATTACATTATTAGGATCAGTCGGCCCTAATACCGGACAAAATTATATTGTGGATACCTTCATGGTTGTCGTTGTTGGAGGAGTCGGAAATCTTTTAGGAGCCGTAATTGCCGCCTTTGCTATTGGTGTCAGCAGTTATTTAATTGGTTCAGGAACCTTAGCTTTATTATTAACTAACATCAATGCTGCGCCATTCTTCGTTGATTTCTTCAATTTTTTCGCAACAACCAGTATGGCAAAAGTCTTAGTGTTTGTGTTAATTATTGCCTTTTTACAAGTTAAACCATCAGGAATTTTTCCACAAAAAGGGAGAACAGCCGAACTATGAAGGATGAGATTAGCATTCTAGCTAAAACTAAAAAGCAGAAACGTCAAAAACTGCTGATAGAAGGGGCAGGTATTATCGGGTTTAGTTTATTTTTTGCGATTCTGATGCCCTTGATTTTACCGATTTTTCGGTTACAACTATTGGGTCGATTTCTGGCCTTATCAATTGCTGCATTAGGCATTGATTTAATTTGGGGATATACGGGATTATTGAGTTTAGGACATGGCATCTTTTTTGCTTTAGGCGGTTATGCCTTAGCCATGTATATTAAATTGCAACTTCCCCCAGGTGAAATCCCAGAATTTTTTACCCTCTATGGTGTGAATGATTTACCCGGTTTATGGAAACCATTTTATTCCTTTCCCTTTACCCTGTTTGCGGTTATTGTGATTCCGGGTATTGTTGCTGGATTATTAGGCTATTTAGTCTTTAGAAACCGGATTAAAGGGGTATACTTTTCGATTATTACCCAAGCCGCGTTAATCGTTTTCTTTAACTTCTTTAACGGTCAACAACAACTGATTAACGGAACCAACGGGTTAAAAACGGAAACCGATAAAATCTTCGGATTTGTGGTCGGTTCTCCCCCGGTTCAGTTAGCGTTTTATGAAATTACCATTCTGTTTTTAATTGCCATCTATTTACTGTGTCGCTGGTTAACCAGTGGACGGTTTGGTAATTTATTAATTGCTATTCGAGATGATGAATTTCGCCTGAGATTTTCCGGTTATAATCCCACTTGGTTTAAAGTATTAGTCTTTTCCATTTCAGGTGCATTTGCTGGAATTGCAGGAGCTTTGTATACCGTCCAAACCGGAATTATTACCCCAAATGCGATGGATGTTGCCTTTTCAATTGAAATGGTGATTTGGGTGGCTGTGGGTGGACGAGGAACCTTAGTTGGGGCAATTTTAGGAACGTTGTTAGTTCGGTTAGGAAGAACCGTATTAAGTGAACAATTTCCCGAAGTGTGGCTGTTTTTCCAAGGGGCATTATTCCTCATTGTGGTGACAGTATTACCCGATGGAATTGTGGGATGGATACGAACCATTGGAGTTGATAAAATTCGTTCTATATTCGGATTTCCAAAAGCCGTTATTACCTATCCCCGTTTAGAAGAAGACCCTGAAATCGAGTTAGAACGCGAAGAATTTGAACAAAAAATCACCAAAGATTAAAACCATGACTGCTAAAATTTTAGAGATTAACGATGTCACCGTCAGTTTTGATGGATTTAAAGCTCTCAATCATCTAACTTTTAGTATGGATGTGGGGGAATTACGAGTGATTATTGGCCCCAATGGAGCCGGGAAAACGACGTTTTTAGATGTGATTACGGGCAAAGTTCAACCCACCGAAGGACAGGTGATTTTTAAAGGGCGTAATCTTAGAAAAATGCCCGAATATCAAATTGCTTGTTTTGGCATCGGGCGAAAATTCCAAACCCCTAGAATTTATCTCAATTTAACCGTTAGAGATAATTTAGATTTAGCGTGTAACCGCAATAAAAATGTATTCCCTACCTTATTTCAACGCACAACTGGGGGAGAAATTAGAACCGTTGCGGGACTATTAGAAACCGTTGGATTAATTGCTAAAGCTGATTTTCCTGCTGCCTTATTATCTCATGGGGAAAAACAACGGTTAGAAATTGGAATGTTAGTGGCACAATCTCCTGATTTATTATTAGTTGATGAACCGGTAGCGGGTCTGACCGATGAAGAAACAGAAAATGTCGGCAATTTGTTATTAGCGTTAGCCGAAAGTCACTCTATTATTGTGATAGAACATGATATGGAATTTGTTCGACAAATTGCTCGAACAGTAACGGTTTTGCATCAAGGTTCGGTATTGTGTCAAGGGGATATGGATGAAGTTCAAAATGACCCCCGTGTGATTGAAGTTTATTTAGGAAAACAAGAGGAAGAATAAACAGTTTAATCATACCCTTTAATCATACCCTGAACACGCAGTTTTGGCATAGGAGCTATCCTGAGTGAATTAGTGCTGGCGGGGTGACAAACCCGTCAGGTTGAAATAGTTTATAATGCTAATCAAGATTTATTTTTTACCCACTAACCAATAGGTGGTCATTTCTCCTTTCCCTTTAATTGAAATTTTACCCCGTTTTTCAAAATTATATTGATCTTTAATTCGTTCATAAGTGGCTTCTGTGACTTGAATACGTCCCGGTTCCCCGGAAGATTCCATGCGAGACGCAATATTAACTGCATCTCCCCATAAATCATAAATAAACTTTTTAATTCCAATCACACCTGCGACGACAGAACCCGTATTAATTCCGATTCTAATTTGAAATTGAGATCCGATATTAAATCGTTCTAAAGGCGCTTGAAATTGAGACATGGCGGCTTGCATTCCTAACGCCATATCTGCGATCGCTTCTGCATGATTGGGTTTGGGTAAGGGTAAACCTCCGACCACCATATACGCATCCCCAATGGTTTTAATTTTTTCTAATCCATTGTGTTCGGCTAAATTATCAAAAATGGAGAACATTTCATTGAGAACACCGACTAATTCTATGGGAGGTACTTTAGAAGAAAGCGGCGTAAATCCAACAATATCCGCAAATAATATCGTAACTTCTTCAATCGCAGATGCGATCGCTTTTGTATCTTGTTTGAGTTGTTCCGCAATGGCTTCGGGTAAAATATTTAATAATAATTGTTCTGAACGCTCTTTTTCTAATCTTAAATCTGCGGTACGTTCTTCAACTCGTTGTTCGAGTTCTGCATTGGTTTTTTCTAATTCATGAAAAGACGCTTTTAACTGTTGCGTCATGGTATTAAAAGAATTAGCTAAAATCCCTAATTCTTGAATGGATTCCACAGGAATCGTTTGATCGAGTTCTCCACTGGCGATCGCTTGACTGGCTTGACTGAGGCGTAAAATCGGGGTACTAATCCAACGGGCGGTATAAATTCCGCATAATGTTGCTACAAATAACGCTACTAAACATAATAAAATAGTAGTCTGATTATTAGCATGAATTTCTGCCATAAAATCAGATTCAGGAACTACAACCACAATTAACCAATTAATTCCCCGTTGATCAGATAAAGGAGTGACTTGTAAATATTGATGTTTACCATTAATCTCAAAGGTGAGTTGAGTTGACTGTTGAATCTGATCTAAATTGCCAAAATGTTCGACTAAATAACGAGAGGTAGCTTGGGTTAAGGGATTACTACTGTTAACGGCTTTGATCCGTTCAGTTTCCTCTTTTTTAGCATTAACAATAAAGGTTTCTTCTAAGGTGGATGTAGCCACTAAATAGCCGTTTTTTTCCATGACAAAGGTTTGTCCGGTTTTGCCAATTTTTAAACTATTGAGAAACTGACTAATCCGTTCTAAAGTTAAATCGGTACTCGCTACCCCTAATAGCTGTTTTTTTTGATTATAAATCGGTTGGTTAGCTGAAATCACGAGAACTCTGGAACCAAAATAGGCATAAATTTCACTCCAAACGGCTTTTCCGGCTTTCACTCCCGCTTTATACCAAGGACGAACTCTAGGATCATAATTCTCTCGAACACTTAATAATTGACTGCGATCGCCTTGATTATTGGTTAACCATTTTTCAAATTTTCCTGATGTTCTTTGATCAACAATATCAAATTCTATTGTACCATCATCGTTGCGATTTGCGCCAATATAATAGCCATTTTGCAATCCAATTCCAATATAACTCGCAGTTTGAAATTGTTGTAACTGATTCCAGAGATACCGTTCCATCTGGGACGTATTATTGAGGTTAATTAATCCCATTTTTAAGGTATCGACATTAATTTGGTTAACAATATGGGGAGTTTCTAAATAGGTGTGAAGTTCCTGTTGAATACGATTACTTAATTCAATTCTTAATTGAGTTGCTAAATCATTAACGGCGATGGAACCATTGCGAAAGGATAACCATCCCGTTAATCCGACCGAGGCAAAAATTTGTAACAGGAAAGGAACGACAAAAACAATCCGCAGGGATAGTTTAGGTGCGTTTTGATTTGATGCAAACAGACGAGATAGAGATGCCATCGTGATACTCCCTGGTTCCTTAATCTGGATTCGCACCTAATCCCTGCCTTAACAGGAATAACTTCTCTATCGAAAGGTAGAATTTTATCGAAATCAAACCGTTGTTGACTTTATCTTAACGAATAATTTTAAGGTTGAGCTTATGATTGAACTTGGGTAGTTAATTTTTCGCCAACTCTGGGTTCTGTTCCTTTAAGAATCCGATCAATATTACTGCGATGTCGCCAGATGACATAAATTCCCCCAGCGATCGCAAAGATTTGATACGGTAAGGGTTCTCCTGTAATAATCATTAAAATAGCAATTCCAATTGCCCCTGCAATCGAACTCAAGGAAACAATTCGAGAAATGGCTAAAACCAGGGCAAAAATTCCTAATGTGGCTAAAGCTAATTTCCAATCTAAGGCGAATAAAATCCCTAGACTAGAAGCAACAGATTTTCCTCCTCTCCATCCAATCCATATCGATTTTGTATGACCGATAACAACAATTAATCCCGCCAGAATTGCTATCCAATATTGCAATTGATCCAGATTTTGAATTCCCGCCGTTTGAGCGAGTTCAGAGGTTAAGGAAAGGGAATAAACCCAAAAAACCAGAACAACGGCTGATGTTCCTTTTAAAATATCAATTAGTAAAACTAGCAATGCTGGGAATTTTCCCAAGGTTCTGAGGATATTCGTGGCGCCAGTAGAACCGGAACCCTCAGCCAGAATATCAATTCCATAAAACCAACGTCCTATAGCATATCCCGTTGGCATAGAACCCAGGAAATAAGCTATTACTAATAATCCCGTATTAATTAATAACCATTCAATCATGTTTAAATTCCATTATTTTATAGGATAGGGAACAACCAACAGTGAACTGATAACTGATAACTGATAACTGATAACTGATAACTGATAACTGATAACTGATAACTGATAACTGATAACTGATTAACAGGCAAGATGCCTGTTCCACATATTTGATTTAAAATCTTTCAATGGGTTGTTGTAGGGTTTGGGGATCGGGAGCGAAGGCTAACCACAGGGGAAATTGAAGTAAAGATAGACTAATTTTGTCTTCCATATCATCAATAATAATCAAGGGTAATCGTCCTTCTTTAACGAGACGTTCAGCTTTTTGAGATAAAACTTCCGGCTCTTCAAATAATACAATTCCCTGTTCTGGCCCAAAATCTCGCCGATCAATTCCTAAACAATCTTGTAACCCCCGTCGCCATTCTCCCAAACGTTCAGGAGTATTGGCTAAAACCAAGGTTCTTAAACGGTTTCCATAGAGATTTCTGAGAACGGAAATCGTCGCCGAAGCAATCAAAATATTTTGTAAACGACTTCCCATCGTCCGTAACGCACCCCGTCCTCCTTGGGTAAAGAACCAATTAGAAACCCGTTTGGCGTGGATAGGTTCAAAGGTACGTCGCAATTGCCAAGGTGTACCATAATAATCGGGAGAATTGCGATATTGATCGAGGAGTTGGCGAATTCTCTTGGTTTGTTCCTGAAATCCCTGCTCTGAAAATTGGGGAGTGGGAGCACTTTGGGAATTGTCGCCACTGTCTCCCCTATCTACTCTGGAAGGTTGAGGAGCTTGAGGGGGTGGAGCAATTTCTCGTAGGGGGGGTTGGGGAGGGGTTTCGGGTAAAAGTTCTAATTGTTCAGTCGTAGCGACTAAATCTTGTAAACTCCCGACTAAATAATCTTTAAATCCTTGGACGCGGATGGCGAGTTCTTGGGAAACTCCGGCGAAGGAAGTCCGCATTTCTTTTTGAATGCGATCGCGACGACGTTCTAGTTTTTCGACTTCAATTTGTAAGGTTTGTTTACGTTGTTCTAACTGATCTAACGCTGAGGAGATTAATTTCCCCATCGACTGAGTTAAGGCCAATTGTTCCTGCTGCATTTTGGCATTAGTCGCCTGCAATTGAGCAATTTTTTGTTGCAATTCTTGTTCTTGACGCTGTAACGTGCTTACCCGTTGACCTAACTGAGTGGTCACTTCTTCTATGGGTTCGGACATCAGGCGTTCAGACAGGGTGGGCATTGTTGAGGGCGCTGATACGGGTTCGGGAGTTTGCAATTCGTTAGACTCCCAAGGGTCAGCGATCGGTGAACGATTTATATTGCTAGGGTTCCCCCCAATTTCTGGCTCAGAGGGAACAGACGGTTCTGTGAAGGAAGAAGCATCGCCTTTTGGGGGGTTGTTTTGATCTCGGATTTGAGTTTCTTCTGAATTCATGAAATTGAAAGTCCCGGTCTAAACACAAGGGGATGTGCTGAGTCAAAGTATAGCGTTAACCTGTTCGGTTATTCGGGTGTTTAGACAGGTTTTTTACCCTCACCTGTTAGAGTGATTGTAGCATTACAGAAACCGATGAGGTGATTTAATGACTCAGCTAGAATCATCTGTCCCCAATTAACGGGACATCTTAATTGATAAAAAATGACTAATAGAATGGTGATGGGCAGAGCCAATCCTACGTTTAGATCAGACAAGATTAGCGTTTTAAAAATGTTCCTAAATGACTGCGAGATTGGGGTAAAACCAAGGCTAATGTTACTAATATTGCAGTAACTAAATTCAAATCTTGGGCTTGAAATCCTAAAAAATCTGCATTTAACGCTAAAGCAACAGCAATTCGATAAATGACTGATCCGAATATTGCTCCTAATGTAGCTTTCATAACCGTTGTTGGAGTAATAAATGTTTCTCCAATAATCACCGCAGCTAATCCAAAAACAATTGTTCCCACCCCCATTGTAACATCGGCAAATCCATAAATTTGAGCAAATAATGCCCCTCCCAAGGCGACTAAAGCGTTACTCATTGCCATTCCTAATAATATCATCCTTTCCGTTGTAATTCCTTGGGCTTTTGCCATCAGGGGATTAGCACCCGTTGCCCGCATGGCTAACCCGATTTCTGAATTGAGAAATTGATCTAATAGGATTTTTATAACGATGACAATTGCCAATAAAATCATCGGAATTACAAGCCATTGAGGGATTGAGTTAAAAACAGGTTGTAACGGCGTTAAAATTGTCGGTTGTCCTAATAAGGCAATATTGGGTTTTCCCATAATTCTTAAATTAATTGAATAGAGGGAAATCATCGTTAAAATACTGGCTAATAAATGCAGAATTTTTAACTGAACATTTAACCAAGCGGTGACTAACCCGGCTAACGCACCCGCTAGACAAGCGATCAAGGTTGCGATCGCAGGATTCACCCCTTGAAGGATTAAAGTAGCCACCACCGCACCCCCCAAGGGAAAACTGCCATCAACGGTTAAATCAGGAAATTCCAAGACCCGAAAGGACAAATACACCCCTAAACCAATTAAGGCATAGAGTAATCCCGTTTCAATTGCCCCAAATAATGCCACAATACTCATAGTTTATTGATGGTTGACGGTTGACTGTTGCCTATTGCCTATTGCCTATTGCCTATTGCCTATTGCCTATTGCCTATTGCCTATTAACTGATAACTGATAACTGATAACTGATAACTGATAACTGATAACTGATAATGGGTATAGAATTACGCAGCTACGTTTATTTAGATAACCTTCAAAGGCAACACGCAGCCTATATTGGTACGGTGTCACTGGGGTTTTTACCCTTACCGGGGGATTCTTCCCTGTGGATTGAAGTGTCGCCGGGGATTGAAATTAACCGGATTACAGATGTGGCCTTGAAGGCGACGTCTGTACGTCCAGGGGTGTTGTTTATTGAACGACTTTATGGCCTTTTGGAAATACATTCTAGCCGTCAAGGGGATACGGTGACAGCAGGACGAGCGATTTTGGACTTTTTAGGATTACGGGAAAGCGATCGCCTCAAACCTCAAATTATGTCTAGTCAAATTATTCGCAATCTTGACCCCCATCAAGCTCAACTCATTAATCGTAACCGTCGAGGTCAATTAATTTTAGGGGGTCAAAGTTTATATATTTTGGAAGTTCAACCCGCCGCTTATGCAGCTTTAGCCGCCAATGAAGCGGAAAAATCGGCGTTAATTAATATTCTGCAAGTAACGGCTGTAGGAAGTTTTGGACGGTTATATTTAGGAGGAGAAGAACGAGATATTATCGCTGGATCAAAAGCAGCTTTAGAAGCCATTGAAAATGTGTCTGGGCGAGAATATGGAGGTAGTTTTAATCCTGAATAAAGCTGATTTAAGCAAAGCTAATTCAAGGGTTCGTGTTTTGATTAAATCACGCCCTTGACATTTCAGTTATCCTCTAATTAAAGCCTAACACGATGTTGGGATGCTCGCTTAATTTACTGACCCGTAAGATTTTTTAACTCCCCAGGTGCAATTACTAAAATTCCCGCGTTGACAAATCCAGAAATATCACGAGTGATAATCGCATCTACTTCATTTGCTATTCCACAAGCACACTGCACAGCATCCTCAAAATCTTGAAAATTCAATGCGATCGCTTGTTCTAAAATTCCTTTATCAACCGCACAAATCTGTAAGTCTGTCAGAATTTGCCCTATTGCATCTTTTGCAGCTATCTTACCAGATGCTTTACGAATAATGTAATAAATGTTAGTAATTGTTATTGCTGAAATAAACCCTTCGATTTCTCCTGCATCAATTTTCGCTCATAGTTTAGCTGCATCATCTACGAAAGGTTCTCGGTCTTGTAAAAAATCAAGAACAACATTGGTGTCAATTAAAACTCGCATTACTGATATTTCTGGGTAAGATAGTTAATATAATCTGTTTCGGCATCTTCACTGGATGTTTCTGTATTTTTGGCAATTCCTCGTAGTCGAGAAAGATTGCCCTTTTTCAATTTAGAACTGGTTTCTCGCTGCAATGACTCTAACAGAGTTTGTACTAATTGCCAGCGATCGCTAATGGGTAACTGTAATGCCTGCTTTTGCAATTCTTGTAAATTCATGCTCATTTTTTCCCGGTCAGTATCACTTTTAATTATAAATTAGGTAACGATTAAGAGGCAATAAACTAACTGATATTTTTTTGAAAATTTGCCATAATTGCTCCTATCTCACCGGGTTGTCACCCCATGAGGTCTGAGACATAAAAACATCTCATCAATAATGCTATCAATTGATATTGTCGTAGGAGATTGAGTCATAATTTATCTACTCCACATATTCGATATCAGCATTACTTGTGTCAACTCCTTGCTGCCTAAAGGATGTAATTCCTAGTTCTAAGCTTTCTGAAGTGGGTCGAAAATGGCCACTGTGATTGCTGATTGTTAGCAAAATAATAGTAACAATTAGATTCACAAATTGCCTTTTATGATGTTCAATCAAACTTTCATCAAGGGTACAAATTCCTCTAATTTCACTTGTAAGTCATCCACGAGCATTAAACGATACTTTTCAGTTGCTTTCAACTTTTGGAAAACATAACTAGCAAAATCATCACACCACTTTTTTCTCTCAAATTCATTAGAGATGTTCAGTGCTCTGATTGATAGATTATAAGGGTATTCTTCAAATTTGATATCTCGATCATTTTCAAAATCATGCTTTCCTATAGTAAGAGTGATGGTTGAGTTACGAAACTCATACCAATTGTCAGTACCATCAGAAAAAAGCTCAAATTTTAAATCCAATATCAACTCTAATTCTTTGATTAAATATTCGATTTTATGGGGAAAGTCTACAAAAATATCTAGTGTCCGAGACATAAAAACCTCCTTTATTGAAACTCAGTAAAAGTGATATCATAGCGATCGCCAATAATTCGGACGCGATCAATTTTTCCGCGTGTAATATTTTTCGCTCTCTCCAAACCTCGTTCAGCCTCAGACTCTATTAACCCAGATGTCCTAGCATCTATAATTATATCCCTAGCTTGTCCCCCTCGTCTAATCGAGTTGTTGATCTGATTTTTTACTGTTGCGCTTGTAGCACCAAAATCCAGACTTTTAAATTCAGTAGGTTTTCCATCTACCTCAGCATCGGGATTTCTACCTCCATCGTTTTTTTCTGCCAAGGCTTTAACATTTTTTCCCTCTCTTTCAAGAAATTCCGCGATCGCTTTTTCTGTTGTACCAAAGGCTCTTTCTGATTCATCAATACTACCACTTTTAGCCGAATTTTGCTTCATTTGTGGTGCTTTTCTTTTATGAGTAGTATCCGCATATCTTATATTGCATATATACCCGGTTCAGCGTCATTCCCAGGGATAATTTTCCGGCTGCTTTTCACGCCTTTACTTTCGCACAGATCGGCAAAAGATTCTAAACTTTCTAATCTGGCAGAAAGTTCGCTCAAACTATCTAAATATTCAGCTACCGCAATTTGGTGATAAGTCCAGGCTAGATCAAATTTAGTAGCACTATAGGACATATCAAATTCTACATCAACGTGAGTTTTTTTGCTTTTAATTTGCTCTGGAGATAAGGCGCGATCGCTTGTTGATATTTGGGTAATTCGTTCGACTCGTTCGGGGGTAATATAGTTATTAAACCGATCATTGCTAAAGCGATAAGCGGTAGATAAATAAGTGTTTTCATTATTAATTAATGCTTGAGCCCATCTTTCCGCTACTTGTTTAAATTGGGGGACTTCTACCGCCAGTAATTCTTTAGCTTCTTGATGTTTTCCTATTTCTAGGAGAAGATTGGCTTCTGTTGCGATGGCTACAGCCCAACCTTGAATAGAAACATCAGCATTAAGCATAATTTCAGCATCTAATTCTGGGGTAGCTTGTATGGCTTGATTACTGAGAAATAATCGCACTCTGCAAGCTGTTTTAATGGCTGATCTCGGTGATTCATCAGGAAAAAGAGAGCGATCATCAAGTTCAGCTTTTAAAGCCGCAATTTCTTTAATTAGCATGGCTTGATGAAGATGGGAAATCGCTTTGGCGAGGCTTTTTTGTTTTTGGCGACTATCTTCTACTAATAAATACAGATAAGCTAATTGTCCAGAGATAATATCTAAACTATTGTCAACTTGATTTAAGCGCTGATCAAGATGATAAAAACCCGCGTTTAAGTTGTTTTCAATCCGATTTAAGTCAGCTTCAAGTCGATTAAAGCCTGCTTCCATTGATTGTTGAATGTGACCTAAAGTGTTTTGGATTTGGTGCAGTTTATAGCCCATATAGGCAAAGCCCGCAATACTGACACCAAGATTTAAAACACTTGCGCCCGCAGCAATTTGAGTTAATCCCATTACTGAGGATAAAGTTTTTTCAATACCCATTAATTTATGATAGGTAAGCCCATGACCAATAATATCAACTCCTCCCAAGATGGGGGAAAAGGGAACTGTCATCAGTTTGCTAGTTAGTCCCGGCGTTTCGGCTAAATGGCGGACAATTTGACCCCCATTTGCAGTACCCGCAGCCCATCTAATAACGCTTCCATAGCGTTTCATTGAACCATCTAATAAACCTTTGATAATTTCTGGATTGTTAACTAAAAGAGTGGTATCAATTAACATTTTAATTACTCCTGTTTAACGATTATAAACTCCAATATTTTCGTAGGCTTCTATTCGCAATCTAGGGGAAATTGTAAAATTAACTGATAAATCAGCTAATTTACGAAACGCATCATATCTATCCAGTTGATTCACATTAGAATTGAACCCTTCATCTGCTTGATTTAGCTCGATAGAGACTAGATAAATATCATATTCTGATTCTGCTCCTTTTGCGACTAAATAATCGCTAATATTGGCTTTGATTTTAGAGTATTTATCTTCAGTCCCTACCAATAAATATTTCGTGATTTCATAAAGAGATTCCCCATCTTTAAAATCAATGCTTCCTTTTGCTTGGAGTGATTCAAGAAAACCAGCCTGTGCATGAGAAACTACTAAAACTAAAAACTTTTGAGTAATTTTTTGTGCTGTAGTAGTTAAACTTGAATGGGTTTGAACTGTAGAAATGCTAGAAAATGAAGAATTAGAGTTAAATTTTTCGGGTTCTTCTCTACGAGTTTGCTGTTGTGATTGCTCCTCTTTTAGCTGTTTAAATTTTGCTCCTACTAATGCTCCTCCTGCTGCTCCTATTGCTGCTCCTACTGGGCCTCCTACTAATGCTCCTAATAATGCTCCTCCTGCTACTGGTACTACTAGATCTAGATCGTTAGGTTCCATTTTTTAACTCCTAAATTTCATTAGTTTAAAACTTACTTCACTGACGACTATAGCAATCCTATTTGATTTACCGTAGGGGCAATTCATGAATTGCCCCTACGGTCAGGGTTTGAGTCATAGAGGTTATTACAACCGATTTAGACTTGCTATATCTTCTTTTAAATTTTCACAAACTGATGTTGCATAATCTTTTTTAATTTCAAAATCAAGCCAGAACTGTTTTTCCTGCTCAAAGTTTTCCTTAATGATCGTTAATTGTTTTTCCAAAGCACGTTCAGCTAGATTGGTAATTTCATCAACAGATTCTTCAAAGATATTGCTAACATTATCTAATCGTTGGAGAATCCAGTCAAGCAAAATATCCCACAAACTGTCTTTCCCTTTCTCAATTCCACTTAACCATTGTTTTGCCATTAAGTCAGGAGAAGGAAGAAAAAGTTCAACATACTCAATATCTTCGTAAATATTTTGAGTGACCTCTTCTTGATATTCAGTGATTACAGGTCGTGTTTTTGTTCTAGTTTTTGTGCTTTTGAAACAAGAACCTTCTTCATAGGTTTCTGTATAGTTTTGATATTCAGTTTTGGTGCGAGTTTCATATTCGGTTTTCGTCCCAACGACGGCTTTTTGTTGGGATTGCTTTTGTTCTATAGCTTCTGGAAGTTCAAAAAACTTCTCAGGTAAAGTTGGCAAGTTTTGAGCTAATTTTTTGCGTAAATTACTGATAGCTGCTTTTTCAAGATTAATCGAAGACAACTTTTCATCTGACAAACAAACTTTTAATCTCTTAACTTGCTCATTCACTAATGATTCTAAAGCTTGTTCAAATTGTTGAGCTTTTGATTGTAGTACAAACTCTGCTCTTGCGGATATAGCTTCTCTCATCCTGTGATATAGCAAGCGAACATAGCGTTCATCATGTTCAATTTCTTTTTTTCCCTGATCATCATCAGCCCTTACACGCTTAACTAAGTATTCAGACTCAGTAGAAAACTTACTGAGTCTTCGACTAACATTATCATAGGCTTTAGAAATATCATCAGCCAATGAAGGTGATATGGCTTCCCGTAGTTGATCTTTTAGCTCACAATATCCATGATTATCTTTAAGAGCATCACGAACTGGAACAATTAAAACTTTGGTTAAGTCTCCTTCTACCTCATTAACAGCATCAAAAATTAGAGAAAAGCCATCAAACCCCTTTTTTTCAGCAGATTGTTTAATCTTAATCCGAGTATTTGGATCTTCGCTTTTTAACCCTGCTATCAGTTCCTCAATTTCCCCCTGAAAGTCCTTCCCAATTTTTTTGATATTTTTCTGTAAATCTTGACGAATGTTAGCGATTTTATCTATTTCTTTATCAACCTGTTCTTTATTGTTAATTGTTCCGGCTTCAATCAGAATACCGAGAGATTCTGCCAAAGCATCATAATTAGTGAATACTTCCAGCAAGATAGGAAGTATTACCAGTTCTGAAAATGATTCTTTAACCCGCACACGGAAACGATCCCAAAGTTCTCTACCTCCACTCCATTCTAAAGAATAGCGGAGAATTTTTCGCATAGTTTCATCATCAATATTATTACCTGAGATGATTTGCATTCTGAGGTTAAAAAACCATTGTGCTAACTCCACATTATCCCCAATACACTGAAGAATTCGATTAAAACAGTCTTCAAAAAGTGCTTTTAGGAATTTTGATCGTGTCGCTTGATCAACTGTTGATGGTTCGTGAAGAGATCCTGAACCCCAAGCACATTGAGCATAATATAAAAGACGAGCATTAAAGGGTAGGACATCAGGAAGTTCTGGCAGTGATAAATCCTGTTTAATTTGTTCTTTTAACTTATCAATCCGCACTGGCAGAGGTAAATCATCAGTTCCTCGCTGATCGACTCGATTTAAGATAAAAATCATCGAATCTGTGCGTCCCTGTAGAAATTCGACAACTTGTTTTAACTCTTCAAAAAGGCGTTTTCTGTGATCATCATCTACCTGCATATAGTCCAAAGCCACTAAACTAAAAGCTTTATTAACTTGCCCTTGAATCGTTGCTAAATTAGTCTGATCTTGAACTGATTTTAATCCAGGTAAATCAATTAATTCAACTTCTATTCCGTCGGGTAAACCTAGTAAGGAACTATTGCAAGCTGGTAAAATAGAAACCTGAGCAGTGATTTGGGGTGCAACATACTCTCGTTTTTTACGAGCATCATGATAGGAGTGCATAACAACGCTAATTCGCTGATATAAATCCTCATCATTTAATCCTGTCCATTCACCCGTATCCCAAGCCGCATCCTCTGTTTTTTCAATGATTAATTTTTGTTCCTGAGAATGTTGGATTGTTAATACACCCCCACTCATTTCTCCAGCTTCAATCGGTGCAATTTTTCGACCAATCAGCGCGTTAACAATCGTTGATTTTCCAGAGGAAGTTGTACCCAGAGTAGCAATCCGAAAACTAGGATTTTTTAGCCGTTGGACAGCTTCTTGATAAACGCTTAAAAAATCTTGTAAGGAAGATTGAATCCCTGGATCATTAAAAACATCTGGGGACGAGTTGACTAAGTTAGAAACTGAGTTACCTAATTCTTGTAAAAGGTTGCGGGTGTTGTTTAACTTAGATTCAATATTGAGGTTATTCCGCATGGTCACTACCTGGGATGTTTGAAAGGTTACTCATGGCTTGACTAAGACAGAGGCGAGAGCATAGAAGAATTATAACTCTTAAAGTTGAGCTTGAACCAATTTTTTGAAGATTTGCGGCAGAGATTCACAGGATTTACGGATGGTAACGATTTAACCCAGCTTTGAGATTGCTTCGTTACCCTTGCAATGACATAATTGAGAAATGTTTCAGCAGAGCTTTCTCTTGTTCATAAACCTTTCGCAGCGACTCCAGGGCGATCGCCTTAAACCTCAAATATGGCAAATCCAGAACATTTAACATTATTACAGTGGGAAAATAAACGTTGGAAAATTTGGCGTTTAAATAATCCTGATATTCAGCCGGACTTATGCGAGGCTAATTTAATGGGGGCTGATTTAAACGGAATTAATTTAGCAGATGCTGATTTAAGTAAAGCTAATTTAATTGCAACAGATTTAAGCTCGGCAAACCTAACAAAAGCAGATTTAAGTTTAGCTCAATTGCGACGGGCAAACCTCAGTGAAGCAGTATTATTTCAAGCGAATTTAAGTGAAGCTAATCTAAATACAGCTATATTAAATAACGCAGAATTAATTGAAACCTATCTCTATCGCACCGACTTAAATAATGCCAAACTGATTAATGTTCATTTTAATGGAGCTTATTTATATGGAGCAAATTTGAGTGAAGCTGATTTAACTCAAGGGGATTTAAGATTTGCGAATTTAAACAAAGCGAATCTTTATCAAGCCGATTTAACTGGGGCAAATTTAAGAGGGACAACGTTAATTCAAGCGAATTTACAAAATGCTAATTTATCCTATGCAAATTTAAGAGGAACAAACCTCAGTAAAGCCAATTTACGAGGAGCAAATTTAACCGGAGTTAATTTACAATTTGCTAATTTAAACGGTGCTATTCTTTCCTAATTCTCTCGTAGGGGTTTGGTTTCCAAACCCTCTTTCTTTGAATTCGTAATTCGTAATTCCTAATTCGTAATTCCTAATTCCTAATTCCCTGTTCCCTTTAATAACACTTTAATCGCAAACTCCGGTAATGCCAACATCCGACGCCAGCGCCAAGGTTCTTGATATAATCGATATAACCATTCTAAATGATATTTACAAAAAAATTCTGGTGCTCGTTGTTTAATTCCTGACCAAATATCAAAACTTCCCCCCACACCTATCCAAATCGAATTCGGACAAAGATGACGATTTTGACTAATCCAATATTCCTGACGAGGAACTCCTAAACCCACTAATATTAATCGAGGTTGTAAATCTTTTAAAGTTATTTTTAAATCTTCTTCTTCTGAAGCAGACAGATAGCCATGATAACTCGAAATTCCCAGACTCGGAAATTTTTGTTGAATATTATCAGCAGCTTGTTGAGCAATTCCCGGTTTTCCCCCATAGAAAAAGATAACTTCAGAATTGTCTAATTTACCAATATTTTCTATTAAGGTTTCGGCTAATTCAATCCCCGGACACCGTTTAATTTTTTTGCCTTTATATTGTAAATAAAGCACCACCCCCGCACCATCGGGAATGACTAACTCTGCTGAATGAATAATTTCTGCTAATTGCGTATTTTTTTCCGCCTGTATCGCCATTTCTGCATTCAGGGTAATTACATGAGTTCCTAACCCTTGTTGCCAACATTTTAATAACCAGTTACTATAATTATCAATTAGATGAACGGGTAAACCCAAAACTGGAAAACGGTTTAGACTAGAATCATAAGGTAAAATCGTTTGACTCATTACGGACTTTAGTAACCTCACACACATTATTATAAGATTAGCGGATTGTGTGACCAAAATTTCACATTTTAGGAATCCACAAATTTTATAATTCTTCCTCATGCTTCTTCAGCTAACACAATGGCATCTGGTATTTATCCTTATGGGTTGGACTGTGAACCGGAAGTTGAAGAAAAAAGCCTCTCCGGGTCTAAAAAGCGCAACAACAGACATAAGATACCCAGATACCCGGTATTAAAAGAGAGGCAAAAATTCTATTCTATCTTGATACTCATCCTCATAAGATGCCTCGGCGATTAAAATCAACTGCTCAATATTTTCACCAATACTTAACTTTGGACTCAGGATAAAAATCCCAGGGATATGATGACTTAAAGCGATATGATCTGCTAGATGAACTGGCATAGACTTGCGGTTATTGGTTACTAAAATACATTGATGTTTTTCACACCACAATAAAATTTCAGGATCTAAAGTTCCTTTAGGTGGAGCCGTGAGATCACCAACGGCTATCACAAATAATTCTGATTGAAAACGGCGTAGTTGATGGGTATAAATTGGATCGACATTTTCATCAATAAGATAATTGAGCATAATCCGTTGAGTTTGCCAATTTTTGTGCTTTCAATTGTCGCAGTTTCTCTACAATTGGGCGAGGATTACGTTGTTGTTCTGCTCGCATTCTATCGCCCCATTCTAACCAATCAGTCATGTAAGCCTCCACTACTGATTTGTTATGCAAGTAATATAAAATTGTTGCATACACCTGTTCTAAAGTGAGTGAAGGATAGGTGTTGGCAATTTCTTCTGGCGTTTTGGCACGAAAAAGGTGGTCAAATAAAATGGTTTCAATACCGATGCGTGTGCCTTTAAGTCGAATATCATCCGCCGCCAAAAAATTAAAGTAATCTTCTAATAGCATGGTTTTTTAAAGATCAAAATAGCAACGTGATTACCGCTACTTATTTTAGCATTTAATCTTGCAGTTAGTAGAGACGCGCTTGTCGAGCCTTCGCGCTACGCTAACGCACGTCTCTACACCGTCAACCCATCTATTTCAACGCTTTTAACGCTTCTAACGGTCGCACCATTCCCCAACCCCAACGGTTATCGGGACGTTGTTCTTCACCCCCCGGATGATAAGCGGTTTTCTTCAAAACATCAATAATCTTACTTAACGGAGCTTCGGGACAGGCTGACATCAATAAGGCTGCAATTCCGGCGATGTGGGGCGTGGCCATTGATGTCCCGTCCATGTAGGTATATTGAAAAACGCCGTTATCCATTTTCACCGGAGGAATACAGGAATAAATTTGAGCACCGGGGGCGGAAACATCGGGTTTTGTCACCCAGGCGTTAGGGGAGTCCGCCGGAAACACTAAACTGGCGCCACTACTAAAAAATGTAATTCCCAGATTATCGGTTTCAATTTGTTCCACAGCACCCACAGAAAAGGCATTATAAGCATTACCTGGAGAACTCGTATTTCCGTGATTTTCGTTTCCAATAGCGACAATGGGTAAAATTCCGTATTGATTGACTAAAATATCAAAAACTTGGGGAAATAGAGGTTCATAATAACTCAATCCCAAGGACATATTAATAATTTTTGCCCCTTTTTCAACAGCCCAAGAAATCCCTTCAATTAAGGTTAATAAAGTTGCGTCTCCGACTAATACTCCAGCAACAATTAAATTCGCTTGAGGTGCGACACCAATAGACAAACCCTCCTCGGTTTTTCCTCCTGCAATTGTGCCGCAAACGTGGGTTCCATGTTGTCCACTATCAAAGCTGGGACTCGCGGTAATTCGACGTCCTAATGGGTCAATAACAATAAAATCTTTTACCCGTCCTTTTAAAGCGGGATGATCTCCATGTACCCCCGAATCTAACACCGCAACCGTAACATTTTCTCCTTGGGTTGTTTCCCAAACTTTGGGAATTTCTAACCGTTTTAATCCCCAAGTTAGTTTATCCTCTAATTCTTGTTTTTGCAAGCTAGAATAATCAACTCCTTTGGGTTCAATTAAATGAATCCTTTGGTTAGGAAGAATAGCAACAACATCAGGATGTTGTGCTAAAATCGGTAAGCTTTGACGAGTAACTTCGATTTGGGCAATGGGTAAACTTCCCCGACCAACGGGTTCTGCATAAAAGGATTGACGAGTAGCATTTTGATAATCATTAATAATTTTATTGGCAATGGATTGATTGGTTTGTTCTTGTTGTTTTAAGGTTTCAAAATAGGCGGCTGTTCCCGGTTGAGGCATTGACCCTGGAGACACTAAACCTCTATAAATAACAATGGCATCTTTTCGGGCATTGGGTTGACTGTGGCCTAAAAAGGGTTCAAACGCGGGAGAAATTTTAGATTGAGTTGTCATTTAGAGTTGACTCCGTTTTAATAATAATCCTTGAGCCCAGTGTACTAATTTTCTGACCCAAGGGATAGAGGGTAAATTCCGTTCAGGATATTAATCTTCTTGTTCTAGCTTAAATCTTGAGATTCAGGGTAATTTGAGCTCTTGGCAGAGATCCAGTATTCCTGTAGGATTAGACAATGATCACAACAATTAACCGTCTTTTTGATTGAAATTAAGAATGAACAATAAAGATAAAAAACTGCATCCGGGTTGGTGGATTTCAATTTTATATTTTGCCCAAGGATTTCCTTATACCGTTGTCAATACAATGTCAGTGGTTTTTTTAAAAGGATTAGGGGCAAGTAATGAATTAATTGGATTAACCAGTTTGTTATCTCTCCCTTGGGTGATGAAAGGATTATGGGGGCCAATTGTTGATATTTATTCAACCAAACGGCGATGGATTTTAAGGATGGAAATTGTATGTGCAATTCTATTTTTAATTTTAGCATTGGGTGCACCATTTCCCTCAGCAATTCCGTTTTCGATTGCAATTTTTTCCCTCATTGCCTTTGCTAGTGCTACCCATGATATCGCCATTGATGGCTTTTATTTAACGGTGTTAAATTTAGACCAACAGGCGTTTTATGTAGGAGTTAGAAACACCGCTTATCGGATGGCGGTTTTAGCTGGCGGTGGCGGGTTAGTATTTTTAGCCGGACATATTGCTGAACAATATATTGATGAGAAAAGTCCAACGGGGGAAATTACATATAATTTGGTTCCGTTAAAGTTTTTGGGGTCTGATTTTTCACTTCCTGCATTAGGATGGGGGTGGACGATTGCTTTTTCTGTAGCGAGTTTAATCTTTTTACTCATCTACGGATTTCAGAGAATTTATTTACCCTATTCCCCAAAAGCAGTTTTTTCAGAAACCGAAAGTCTTTCAAATTCTGCTAATTTTATCAATTCCTTCAAAACCTATTTTACCCAATATAAAATCGGTTGGATTATCGCTTTTATTTTATTATTTCGTTTGGGAGATGCGTTAACCTTCAAAATGGCAATGCCTTTTTTAATGGATACACCCGCAAAAGGAGGGTTAGGCATTTCAACCGCCGAAATAGGGATTTTATCGGGAACAGTGGGAGTGATTTTCCTATTATTTGGGGGATTATTAGGAGGATTTTTAATTGCCAAACAAGGGTTAAAAACTTGGATATGGCCGATGGCAATTCTCCAAAATTTTACTAATATCTTTTATTGGTTATTAGCCAAAACTCAACCGGAAATTATTTGGGCCTATGTTGTTAATTCCATTGAACAGTTCACCTATGGTTTAGGGGTAGCAGCCTATACGGTCTTTTTAATGCAAACGGTTCGTCCTGAATATAAAGCTTCCCATTATGCGATTACAACGGCATTTATGGCGGCTGGGGTATTAATTCCAGGGGTCTTTAGTGGGTATATTCAAGCGAATTTAGGCTATCAAAACTACTTTTTATTAAGTGCAATGGCGGTAATTCCGGGTTTATTAACAATCTTCTTTATTCCCATTAAAGATCAACACAATATAAAATCTGTCCCTCGACCCGGACTCGATGACGAAAACATATAAAGTAGGGTGCGTAAGGCGAAGCCGCACGCACCAAATTCACCAAATTAGAACAGAAAACCTTGATGATTATTATAGATAATTGATGGTGCGTGCGCGGAGCTTACGCACCCTACGGTTTAAATGACTGCGATACACTCGATTTCTACTAATACATCTTTGGGAAGGCGAGACACTTCAACCGTCGCCCTAGCGGGGGCTGTTTCGGGTTTAAAATATTTAGAATAAACTTCATTAACTTGGGTAAAATCGTTCATATCTTTTAAGAAGATTGTGGTTTTAACGACGTTTTCCCAAGTAGCACCAGCTTCGGTTAATACCGCTTCTAAATTTGACATCACTCGTTCAGTTTGTTTGATAACATCATCGGGATAAAGAATTTGGTTAATGCGGGGGTCAATGGCAATTTGTCCTGATAAAAATATCATGTTATTGACCATTACCGCTTGATTATAAGGGCCAACGGGTTTAGGCGCGTTTTCGGTTTTAATGATCTTGCGAGTCATAACAGTTTGTTTTTCTTCTCCGATAATAATTGTATAATTGTCTGGGTCATTAATGGTATCATCAGGCATTACTGAGGCTAAGGTTTCAGCTTCCTCAAAGTTAGCCAAATAGATATTAGCTAAATTTAGTCTAGCACCAATGAAACTGGCTTTTTCAACATTGGCTCTGATCAAATTAGCCTTTTTAAGATTTGCCAGCTTCAGGTTAGCATTTTTTAAACAAGCAGAACGTAGATTTGCTGATTCAAGGTTAGCAAACCTAAAATCTGCTCCCGTTAAATCTAAATAAGATAAGTCAGCCTCTCGAAGATCAGTATTAGCAAAATCAGTTCCTTGAAAATTTACATCAAAAAATTTTTGACCTACAAGATTTAAAGAACTTAGATTAGCTTCTGCAAAATTAGCTCTACTTGACTTAACATCAGAGTAATTAACATTTCTTAAATCCGCACCTTGTAAATCAGCATCTTCAAAATTAGTAGCAATTAGACTTGAGCTTTGGAGGTCGGCTTCAGTCAGTATTGCTTGACTAAAATTTGTTTCTCTTAAGTTAGCTGAATCTAAACAAGCGTTAGTCAAATTAGCTGAGGTCAGTATTGCTTTAGTGAAGTTAGCTTTTGTCAAATCTGCTTCTTTAAGGTTGATTCCTGTTAAATTAGCATTTTGTAAATCTACTCCACAAAGTTCTACGCCCTCAAAATCCCGTTCACCTTGAGCATATTTCTCTAACAATTCTTTAGCGTCCATAATTTACCTCTTAATTATCCTTATATTAGTTTATCATTAAGATGAACTTCTGAATATTCTCATTACAACACTTTCCTTATATTCTAATAATAATTGATGGTGCGTCCGCGTTGATGGAACAGCCGACAGGTCTAGTAGGGTGTGTAAGGCGAAGCCGCACGCACCTATTAACCCTATTAATAGAATTGAAACAAAAAACCTTGATGATTGTTATATATAATTGATGGTGCGTGCGCGGAGCTTACGCACCCTACTTTAATAATAATTACAAATAATAGCCGATAACTGTTATGATTAAAGATTGAGCTTAAATTAATATAGGAAATCATCAACATGGCTGCAAATGAAACCCGCAATGAAGTAGAAGTTCGTTCTCAGAAAGTCGATGACTTGAGAGCATTGGGAATAGAACCCTATCCGAGTCACTCCCTTCAACGGTCACATACGACCCAAGCAATTAAAGATTTATTCGCACAACCGGGGAAAGAATTAAATGATGGAGAAAGTGACCCCGACGCTATTCCCTTAACTGTTTGTGGACGCATTACCTTTAAACGGGATAGTGGAAGTATTGGGTTTATTGGGTTAACCGATATTGCGGGAACCATTCAACTCAAACTTGAGAAAAAATTAGTCACAGGCGAAATGGGATTATCCTTTAATCAGGTTAAAAAATATCTCGATTTAGGAGATTTTATTGCCGCCGAAGGAATAGGATGTCGCACGAACCGAGGGGAATTATCCGTACAAGTTGAACGGATTTTTGTGATTTCTAAAGCAACGATGCCTTTTCCTGATTCCTATTATGGAATTAATGACCCGGAATTGTGCCGTCGCCATCGAGAAATTGATTTAGTAAGTAACCCGAAATCCTTAGAAACCTTTAAACTTAGAAATCGGATTTTAAAAAGGATTCGGATGTATTTATGGGATCATTGTTTTGAGGAATTAGAAACCCCCGTATTACAAGCGATTTATGGCGGTGCGGCGGCGCGTCCTTTTGTTACCCATCATAATGCTTTAGATATTAATTTATATCTACGAATAGCTACCGAACTACATTTAAAACGGGCAATTTGTGGAGGTTTTGAACGGGTATTTGAAATGGGACGAGTGTTTAGAAATGAAGGCATTGATAGCACCCATAATCCAGAATTTACTTCTATTGAAGTTTATCAAGCTTATGCTGATTATTTTGATGTTATGACTTTAGTGGAAGATGTAATTTGTGCCGTTGCTGCGGATGTATTAGGAGAACAAACTGAACTTGAATATCAAGGTCAAGTGATTAGTTTGGAACGAAAATATGACTATTCTGAACAATATCCGACCTTTACCGGAAACCATTGGAAAGTTCAAACGATGGTGGAAGCGGTGCGGGAAAAAACAGGGTTAGATTTTGATACCTTAGAATTAGATGAAGCTCTAAAATCGGCTGAAAATTTAGGGTTACATTTATCAAAATTAGACACTCAAAGTTTAGGCTATGTCCTTTATGCGGTCTTTGATAAATTAGTTTCTCCTCAATTAATACAACCGACTTTTATTACGGAATTTCCAGTAGAAGTCAGTCCTTTAGCAAAACGTCATCGTTCTAAACCGGGATTTGTAGAACGGTTTGAGTTATTTATTCACGGAACAGAATATTCTAATGGTTTTTCGGAATTAAATGATCCTAAAGACCAACGGAAACGATTTGAAGAACAATTAGCGCAGCGAAATGCTGGGGATGAAGAAGCACATCCAATGGATGAAGACTTTATTCAAGCACTTTCTTTAGGAATGCCAAATTGTGGGGGAATGGGAATTGGAATTGATCGATTAATCATGTTATTTACGAATACCGCTAGTATTCGAGATGTGATTATGTTCCCCACGATGCGAACTTCTGTTTAACGTTAGATTCCATCCTTAAATCGGTGCTACAGATGATCCCTTAAAATCCACGTAGAGACGCGCCATGGCGCGTCTCTACATTGAAAATTAGGAGGTTGAATTACTGTTTTCATGAAGATGATTAATAACTCGATAAACTTTGATTTTTTGTAGTTTTCCTTTTAAAGGTAATTCTCCCCAAAATTCTACGTTATATTGTTCATTCAAATAAACTAATGTTTCATAAGCAATTAAAATTCGACAGGTATCAACTTGACGCTCTTTTAAACAGCTTTCTAAACGAGAAGCGGTATTTACACTATCTCCTATTACCCCATATTCTAACCGATTTTTTCCGCCTAAACTACCAACAACCACTGGCCCGGTAAAGATTCCTACCCGCATTTCAATCACAGGTAAACCTCGTTTTTGCCAATCTTGATTGACCGTTTCTAAGCGTTGACGAATGGATAAGGCACAATTGACAGCCTGTTGAGCTTTGGTGGCAATTTCAGCTTCTGTTTTACTCGCAACCGGAACTCCAAATACAGCCATGACACCATCCCCCATAAATTTATTCACAATGCCATGATGGGTTTGAACTTCTTCGGTAATAATATTTAGATATTCATTTAACCATCCCATAATAAATTCGGGAGATTCTGCTTCTGAAAGGGTACTAAAATTTTTAATATCAGAGAAAAACACCGTTGCAGTTAATTTTTGCCAAGGTAAACGACCGGATTCTAATAAATTTAACCGTCCTTTCCATAACGCATCAGCAATTTCTGGAGAGGTTTGTTGTCCTAATAAACGCATTACCGTTTTTTGTTGTTTTTGAGATTGATATTCTCGATTAATAACGCCTAAAATAACCGTTAAAATTAAAGCTACACTGGGAGAAATCAGAGGAATCCACCCTTGATTTAAAAAAACTAAAAAGCTAATTCCGCCTAATGCTGTTAATAGTAGTCCTGTTCCTAATAATAGGTAGGAATATTGAGAAGAAAATTCAGATAAAATTAGACCTGCGATCGCCCAAATTAAAATCCATAATAACTCTTGGCGTTCTGACAGAAACCAAAATAGAGATTCTTCCTCTAAAACCACACTCAATAACTGACTGGTCATTTGAGCTAAATTAACCACACCGGGTAATTTTGGCATCCGATTATTCCCAGTATTAAGAGGAGTTAAGACCGAATCTCGTAAACTCGGCGCACTGACTCCAATTAGCACAATTTTATCTTTAATCCAGGCAGAATTAACCTTTCCTTCTAACACTTCCATTAACGAAACTTGACGAATTGCATCAGGAGCATGACGATAATTAACCAAAATTTGAGAACCCCCAATAATGGATTGATAACTCCCATCATTCGGTTTGAGTTTGGGAAAAGCAATTGATCCTAGTTGATAATCTGAATTCTGATTAAGTTTGGGTTTAATGTTTTTACAAGGAAGACTTGAATGTAAAGGAGTGTAGCCGGGACAGTCGGCTTTTAAATAGGTTAAAACTAAACGTAAGGGTAAAGACAAACGGTTAATTTTTCCATCCCAATTAAACATTAAATGGCGACGGGATACCCCATCTGGATCGAGGGGGACATCTACGGTTCCCACCTGTTGAGGAGGAACTCTAGGGGGGGGTAAAATACGATCCGCTTCGCTATTTCCAACGCTCATGACTGCGATAAAATTGGGTCGTTTCATTTGCTCCATTAAAGCTTGATGACCGGGTTCTTGGGGTACGTTTCGAGCTATATCTAACCCGATAACGGCGGCTTGTTCCTGTTGTAATTTAGCTAAAACTTGAGCAATAATTTTATCGGACAAAGGCCATTGTTTGAGGCGGTTAATATCAGTTTCTGTAATTTCTACCACTAAGAGTCTAGGATCAGGTTGATGATAAGGACGTAGTTGTACCATCCGATCATAAACCCGCAGTTCTAACCCTTGAAACAAACCCCATTGCTTGAGTCCACCCACTCCCATTGTAATCATCAATAGGGTTAAAATTAACTTGAAAAATTCCCTGAATTCTAAGGATGTTTCATCATGTTGAGAAAGCCACTGTTTCCAGACAAAAGATTTGCGATCGCTCATTGCACTCGCCTATTTAAAATTTTATATGACTTTTTTCTTTTGATAAAAATTAGATCCTGGGGTTTGGGTTAACTGTTAACCCATCTTCCCTAAACCCAATCCTCTAAACCCTGATTCTGACGCTGTACACCCTGATTTTTCGATCAGCTAAATGTAAACGAGCTTATGATCTAATTCTAGGTCAATTTTAGATAAATTTGATGATTGTTTACGATTCAATTCGGCTGGGTGTTACCCGAATTAGTGATAAAATTTTAGGATGTAGTTTATCATTAGGCTTTATCACGCCTTAACCAATCTTATCATTATCATTTTCTCAGGTAAACCTTCACAACGCTGTTCAATGGGTTTTATATATCATCTACTTGAAAATATGAAAATAGACTATCAGGAAAAAGAAGGGCAGAAATTTCTGCGAATTATTTATGCAGTCGGATTAGCAATAATAGTGGCTACCGCTTTGGGGATTGAACTTTTCTATTCTTATCAATTGACGGCTCGAAATACAGAGCGAAATATTCGGAATATCGCTCAACTTTTAGCTCAGAATATTTCCTATAAATTAAACTCTAAACAGGGTTTAAGTTTTTCCCAAAAAAATTTTGATTATTCAGTTTTGAGCCGCGAAATCCAAGGGATTAACCTAGATAATCGGGGTGTGATTGAAATTATAGATTTAAAATTAAGACTAATCACTAGAGAACCCCACCTATCTCCTGATAAAAATCGATCATTACAACTTGTGGCTTTACAAAAATTTATTAAAGAGAATCAAAGCCAAAAAATTGAGGTATTAATATCTCCTATGAATGGGAAAAAAAGCATTTATGGGATGCAAAGAATTGAAGGTTATCCTTTAATTCTTTTAATAAAATTGCCTTTACTTGATGTGTTTTTAAGTTGGTATATTAAAGCAATTATCTATGGAATTTTGTTTTTATTATTGATAATTTTATTAATGATTTTAATTAAAAGAGAAAACAATTATTTACAGCAAACTCAAGAATTGATGACCCGTTTTGTGGCAATGGAATCGGCAGATGATATGATTGTAATTACTGGCAAAGATGGAACAATTGAATATGTCAATCCTGCCTTTACAAAGATTACAGGCTATCAGGCAACTGAAGTGATTGGAAAGAACCCTTCTCTGTTAAAAAGTGGTCGTCAAAACAAAGAATTTTATCAAAAATTGTGGAAAACTATTTTATCAGGAACCGGGTGGAAAGGAGAATTAATTAACTCTAAAAAAGATGGGACGACTTATTATGAAGAGATGACGATTGCACCTGTTAAAAATTCCCTCAATGAAATTATTCGCTTTGTTGCTGTTAAACGGGATATTAGCGATCGCAAACAATTAGAAGCTCAATTAGCTTGGTTAGCTCATTTTGATAAATTAACCGGATTACCTAATCGGGTTTTATTTTTTGACCGTTTAGAACGAGCGATCGCCGAAGCCCAACGACAACAAACGCGGTTTGCTGTTGTTTTTATTGATTTAGATGGGTTTAAATTAGTGAATGATTGTTTAGGACATCAAAGTGGTGATTTAGTATTGCAAGAAGTCGCAAAACGATTATCTTTATCTGTCCGAAAATCTGATACGGTTGCCCGCATGGGAGGGGATGAATTTACCTTGATTTTAGGGAATATTTCTCACCGAAATGATGTGATTAAAATTGCTCAGACGATTCTTTTAGCACTGTCTCAACGTTGTGTTGTCAACGGTCATGAATGTCAAATTGGAGCCAGTATTGGCATTAGTTTTTATCCTGATGATGGAACAGATTTAGAAACCTTAGTTAATAAAGCTGATGCAGCCATGTATAGGGGCAAACATCAAGGAAAAAACCGCTATGAATTTGCTTCAACCGAGGAAAGCGTAACTAACAGTCATTTCTCCTCCACTGATCACTGATAACTGATAACTGATAACTGATAACTGATTAAAGATGGTTGGCTTTACGGGTTTCTAACCACATGGGGATAACGAACCAAGCCACCACTAAAATTAGAGCCAGAATTGCAAATTGGGCAACCCAAGCGACTAATTTTTCTAAGGAGATAATATTTCCGACGAAATAGGATAAACTGACCATCACCGATGCCCAAACGGTCGCTCCCGCAGAATTACAAAGAAAGAATTTCCAGTAGGGCATTTGGGCAATTCCGGCTAAAGGGCCAGCAAAAATCCGTAAGAGGGCGACAAATCGACCGAGAAAAACAGCCCGGGCTGCATTTTGGCGAAATTGTTCTTTGACCTCATGCAGTTGTTCTTCGCGAATCCGAAATAAGTTACCGAGACGCAATAGCAATGGCCACCCGCCCCATTTGCCCAGCCAGTAGCCAAAATTATCGCCTAAAATTGCCCCAGCAATGGCACTACCGAGGACAAACCAATAATTCAATTCACCACTCCCCGCCAGAAACCCACCCACGAGGGTAATGGTTTCTCCTGGGAGCGGAATGCCCGCATTTTCTAAGGCTATTCCGACAAACACAGCCCAGTAGCCGTATTGATGAGCAATTTCTCGAATTGTTTCTAAGGATACAAACTCAAAAGACATTCAATGCTGCCTTTATATTTTTTTGCAAAGCTTTATACTTCTCTATATATCTTGACGTGTTTTTCCGAATTGTGTCAATCTTCATTGGGTTGAGGAACACAACAAATTAGGTTCAGTCGATCAAACCTCAGTTAGATGTCCCACGAAAGGGGATCGTTGGCAAAATCCTAGGAACTGGATCTGAGTCAATGTCAAGACTTCTGTGAAAAATCCAGAATTGCTGTAATTCCCAGTATACCTGGATGTGAGTCCCTCTCGTTTCTCTCTTTCAATTGTAGCTAAGTTAAGATGAAATAAAGTTTAATTCATCCTAAATGGCTATAAATCCCTCTTTGGACAGACCAAAAACCCTCAACAGTTCAATTATTATAGGTGTTTCATCTTGTTTTTTGAGGATGATGAGTCTCAACTGTTTTAACGTTGGTCTGAACAATTCTATTGTTGGGTGGAAGGGTGAGTATCTGCTGCCTTTAATAAGCTAGGAGTGATAACAATGGAATGGCAAGAATTAAATGGGTATGTTTGGCTTCAGCCCCAAACTCGTCTTGACTCCCAAGGAGGTCTTTTTCTCAAAGAACAATTAGTTAATATTCCCATAGAACCCCACAAAATCTGGGTGATGAATCTGGCAACTGTAGATTTTATGGATAGTTCAGGTTTAGGAGCCGTTGTAACGGCCGTTAAATTTGCGCGCAGTAAAGGGTGTCGTTTGGTGATGTGTAGGCCATCTGCAACCGCCCGACTGGTTTTTGAAATCACACAACTCGATCGAGTCTTTGAAATTATCGAAAATATCGAGGAGATTTTTTCTAATTCTTCTATTTCTGAAGAATTATTGTCTGCTTAGTTGTAGATTTTCACTCCCGACCAACGTTATCCGATGAAGGATATTATTCTGAACCCATGCTAAATATCAATGATCTTTTCTTGATGGCAATTGATGATGAACCCTTAGCGGTTCATTTTTTATGGCTGAAGGAAGAAGATGAAGATAAGGAAAAGACAACATATTGATTTCGCCCTTGAGCTTTAGCTTGATAGAGTGCTTGATCAGCCATTGCGACTAATTGTTTTGGGGGCATTTTTTCTGAAGGAATAACGCTACTAATTCCCAAACTACAAGTCATATAAGTATCCACTAATGAACCTTCGTGAACAATCTGTAATTGTTCGATCTGGTTTTGAATGTTTTGGGCAATTAAAATCGCTTCTGATCCGCCTGTTTTGGGTAAAATAATGGCAAATTCTTCCCCACCATATCGAGCCAATAAATCCCCCGGATATCTCATGACTCGGTTAATTCCTTGAGCGACTTCTCGTAAGGCGAGATCCCCGGCTAAATGTCCGTAGGTATCGTTATACCGTTTAAAAAAGTCTAAATCACACAAAATGACTGATAAGGGTAGTTGGTCTTGAGATAATTGAGACCATTGATGATGCAGATAATCATCAAAACAACGACGGTTAGCAACTCCGGTTAAACTATCAGAAGTTGCTAAATCTTTTAATTCATGATTGACAAGTTGTAACTGATGATAAAGTTCCGATTGTTGAATGGCGATCGCCAATTGTGCGGATAAAGATACTAATAATTCCTGCTCCCAAGTTTGCCATTGTCGGGGACTCGAACATTGATGGGCGAGTAATAAGCCCCACATTTTTTGTCCATGCCAAATCGGTGTAACTAAATAAGCTCGAACGTGAAGTTGGTGCAACAGTTCGTAATGACAACGGCTTAAATTAGAGGTGTAAATATCAGCAACGGATTTAATTTTCTGATGATTTTCTAATGCTAATGTTTGTTGAATACAACTATCAGTATATCGATTTCCTAGCAGGGAAAAGCATCCTTTTGTCCGAGATTCGGTTAAAACTTCTCCGCCATAATGGTCATCAAACCGGAAAATAATCACCCGTTCAGTTTGTAGCACCTGACGAATTTCGGTAACGGTGGTATTGAGAATTTCACTTAACTCTAAAGATTCATGAATGCGTTGAGTCAGCCGGGAAGTAAATCGTTCCCGTTCTGCTTGTTGTTTAAGTTGTTGTTCAATTTGTAAGCGATCGCTAATATCGCGGGCTAAAGCATGAATTAATTGTTGTTCTCCTACTTGAATTAACCCAACCCGGACTTCTACGGGAAAGGTGGTTTGATCTTTGCGACGGTAAATTCGGCGTAGGGTTATGGGTTCATTCGGAACTAAACTTTGCAAAAAGAGTGCGGGAATTTCCTCAGCTTCTATTTGTTGAATCGATAACTTTAAAAGTTCTTGTCGCGTATACCCTAAACTTTGACACGCAAATTGATTAACATCTAAAATCTGGCCGTTCAAATCATGTAACAAAAACCCATCCGCCGCCTGTTCGACTAATGACCGAAACCGATCTTGACTTTGCAACAAAGCGATTTCTGTTTGCTGTAACCGTTGGGATGCTAATCGTAAATCTAACTGTTCAATCACTAATTCCCCAAGAGATTGTAGGGTTTGGATTTCTAACTCACTCAACTGGCGGGGATGATGATCCATTACACATAGGGTTCCTAAGCGTTGTCCATCGGACGTACACAAAGGAGCCCCTGCATAAAACCGGAGATTAAACTCCCCCGTTACCAAAGGATGATTGCACCATCGGGGATCTGTGAGGGTGTCATTAACACAATAAACCCCTGGATTATACATTGCAAAACCGCAAAAGCTGCCTTCACGATCAATTTGAGGATACTCCAGTCCTAGACGGGATTTAAACCAAATTCGATTCTGATCAACTAAACTCACCAAGGAGATAGGAACCTTTAGCAATCGAGATGCTAAAAGTGTAATCCGGTCAAATGCTGCTTCAGAAGGCGTATCTAAGATTTGGTAACGATAAAGCGTTTCTAATCGTTCATTTTCCTCAAAACTAGAAGATAAAAACATACATTCAAGCACTTTAAAAAAACTAGCCATAATATTGGGTTGAGATCCAGCAAAGAAGATCAGGTTTAATTAGACTCAATTGATATAAGTAAGATAGAAGCCTGAAAAGCCAGAAACTTTATTCTTACTGAATTATACTCAAATTTATAACACATCTTATACGTTAAATCGAGTAAAATATGATACTGTAGAAAAGCACAAAGGGCAGAATCGGGTGTCTGTGTTTATTATTGTAGCGTTCTCTTCTATTGATTTTCATTCCTAGAGAAGAAAAAAGCAGATATTTAGAGTGTAAGGGATTGATTTTATTGCTCATCGGGGACAAGTACAAAGTTAAATTAATTTAACCCTTCTATTAGGAAAACTAAACTTACGAATGGACTCAACAATAAATAGGAGCAATATTTTTTTGATCTACCGCAAGGCTGTTGCAAAAAATCTACGAGTTTCTAATTGATTGGGTGGGTAATCATTTCGCTTTTTTTTCATTCTTGAGAAAGAGGAGAATCACCTTTATATTTATTAAGATTTATAACAATGTCTTCCTTGATTCAATTTGAATCAGGATAAATTACATCGTTTTGCATTAATAAATTGGAGCATTTTTCATGACCTTTACACCCACTCAACAGGATTTAGAACAAGCTTTATCTAAATTCCGAGGATTAGATGTAGATACCCAATTAGCCTTTTTGTGGTTTGTTTATACAAAAATGGGTCAATCTATTACTCCTGCGGCTCCTGGTGCTGCCCAAACGGAGATTGCCGAAGGGTTATATAATCAAGTTCAAGCCCTTTCTTTTGAAGAACAATTGCAAGCTCAACGCGACTTTTTACAAAATAACGATACCCAATTGTGTCGTGAATATGGCTCTTTAAGTGACAATACAAAACTCTTGTTTTGGTATCGTTTAGCGCAAGGAATGGATGCTAAAACCATTGTTCCCATGCCGGAAAATTATGAATTTTCTCAAGAAGGCAAAGCTTTATTAGGTCAATTAGAAAATATGGATTTTGAACTACAAATTACCTTCCTCCGTCAAAGTGTTGAACCCACTGGAGCCGCGCCTCAATCAGGTTCTGGACTATAATTCAACATTTCTTTCAATTGCTTAAATTGTGTTTAGACCCTCTATTATTCATCCCCCTGAATCAGGGGGATTTTTTTTCTAATGCTCAGTTGTTTATGAGTTTGGTTTTGTAAGTAAACCTAATTACGATAGTCTTTAAGACTTTATTGATGAGTTTTATTTGGGGTTTTGTAGGGTCAGTTTATTGGTTTTCATCCTGAGACAAAAACAAGGGGATGGAATGAATTAATTGAACTATCGATTTCAGGGAGATTTTTTTTTCAGAATAATTTAGGCGACATCTTTTTAGAGGAACTAATCATGAATAACCCGTGTTCAGGCTTGAAAGACTCTCCTGTTTTATTCGAGCCTAGCGATTTGAGATTAATTGAGCAGGCACTCTCTTTCCACCCAGATCTTGAGATGGCTGTTTACTTGACGAAACTAGCCAAAACTCGTTTATGTTTTCCTGTCAGCAATATCAAGGAGTTGGCTATTGCTTTGGAAACGGATAATCAGCAAGTTTGCTGCCGAGATAGAGTGCTTTATTGGAAAGATATGAAAAAGTTCATCAAGTCTCAGATGTTCCCAATTCTCAACGAGTACGACTTCTTAAGCAAAGTGTATATGGCTCTTTGTATTGGAGCCGAATACCATCACCATGAGCGCCGTTTCATGGAATTGCGCCGAGATTGCCACTAAGAAAGCAACCAATTAAGCTAAAGAGGAAAAGAACAATGCCTACCAATCATCCTGAGAAAGTTTTTACTTTTTCAAGACCAGGTGAAGAGTTTACAGCAGACGAATACGTCGAGCCATTTTTATCAAATAAAATTCTTATTCTTGAGAGTGGCTCGGTTGAATTCAAGCACACTTTTTCTGCAAGTGCACCTTGGTTCTTTCATAATAATCTAAAGACTGGCCCGAATCAGGTAACTTGTCCTCAAGGGTATAACAAGATAGTTCTCCGTGCGCTTCGGGTTCCTGCCCATGTGAGGTATCTTCGTTAATTGAATTGTTGTTACAAAATTTTGAGTAGCAACTTTAGATTTAAAAGCCTCTCAGGAACTTACTTGAGAGGCTTTTAAATTTTGGTAATTTTACTCTTTGGATTGAATATTTTAATCTTCTTTGATCAGAGGATTAAATGACCTGAAACTGATTAGCAGTTATTAAATCTAAATCAATCCCGTTTAATTTAGCTAAATCTTCTTCTGTAGAAGTTAAACGAATAATAACTGCATTTTCTTCTTGAATTAAGGTGAGTTGCTCAAAGGTTAATCCGTTACTGAGTCCTAACTGATCTAAGGTAATATCAAAGTCAAGAATTAAGTCATTTCCGGCGTTCATTTGCAACATAAAAATATCTTGACCTAATCCTCCATTGAGGGTATCATCCCCCAGGTCTCCCCATAAATTATCATTGCCAATTCCTCCGATTAAAGAATCATTTTCACTTCCCCCATACAGGCTATCATTTCCTAAACAACCGTCTATAATATCTACTCCTGAATTTCCCAACAGCAAATCGTTATTGTCTCCTCCACAAAGGCTATCATTTCCCAGATCTCCCCATAAACTATCATTGCCAATTCCTCCTTCTAAACTATCTTGATTTTCTCCTCCTAATAAACTATCGTCTCCTGAACCTCCATCAAGCAAATCGTTGTCTAAATTTCCCAATAAAATATCGTTTTCGCTTCCTCCGATTAAGGTGTCATTTCCTAAATCACCGTATAAAATATCATTGCCTTCATCTCCCTGTAACTGATCATTTTCTTTCCCGCCATAGAGGGTATCTTCTCCTAGATTTCCCTGGATAAAATCATGATTGCGATCGCCAAATAGCAAATCATTATTTTCATCTCCTTGCAAAATATCATCATCTTGTCCTCCATATTGGGTATCATCTCCTAACCCTCCTAGAAAAATATCAGTTCCTTGATTTCCCAATAACAAATCATTCCCATTTCCACCATTAAGGTTATCTGCACCTTCCATTCCGGTTAAAGTATCATTTCCTTCAAAACCATTGATTTGATCATTAAAATTACTTGCCATTAAGTTATCATTTTCTATTGTGCCATTTAAGGTTTTTTCGATTACATTTTGTATTTTTTCTGGGTTTAAGTTGGGTTTAGGAAATTGATTACACAAACAGTCATTTTCACCAACAATAGGACTTGGTGTTGGTTGTGGTGTTGGTGTTGGTGTTGGACTCGGACTTGGTGTTGGTGTTGGTGTTGGTTGTGGTGTTGGCGTTGGCGTTGGTGTTGGACTGGGACTGGGACTGGGACTCGGAGTTACTGTCGGAGTTGGAGTTGGAGTTGGAGTTGGACTGGGACTGGGACTGGGACTGGGACTCGGAGTTGGTGTCGCAGTGGGACTGGGAGTTGGAGTTGGAGTCGGAGTTACTGTCGGAGTTGGAGTTGGAGTTGGAGTTGGAGTTGGACTGGGACTGGGACTGGGACTGGGACTGGGACTGGGACTGGGACTCGGAGTTGGTGTCGCAGTGGGACTGGGAGTTGGAGTTGGACTCGGTGTTGGTGTTACGATGGGAAACTCATAAGCACCACTATCAATAATTGCTATACCATTTTGATCACCATCAATGGGACGAGTTTGACCGAGTTGATCTGTTGTAGGTGAATTATTATTATTACCTGTATCAATAGCGGGACTTCCGATTAATAAAGGATGAATTAATTTTCCATCAATTGTTTGTAAATCCCCTAATAAAGCATCAGCCACTAATTGAATATTAGCCGTTGCTTTAGTGTCATTAGGGTTTAACTCATTAGTTTGAATATTACCGTCGCCTTCATTATATTCAGTTCCCGTATGATGTTTAACGTTCCAAGAATTTCCCCCATTATTAGCAAAATTTTTCGCTAAAATCGTATTCTGTAAAGTAACATTTGTCCCTCCTCCCCAAAATCCTCCCCCTTGAAACCCTGCATAATTATTAGCAATTGTTGTATTAATAATCTGGGTTGAATTTGTCCCATTAGCAAGAGTTATTGCACCCCCTAAACCCTGATTACCGTCGGAAGATTCGGCACGATTTCCTGAAAATGTGCTATTGGTTATAGTAGTCGGAGAAGTTTCACCAATCCATAAACCTCCTCCTTGACTATAGGCTCGGTTATTGGCAAAAGTTGTATGATTAATCGTTAATTCAGCATTTCCTGAACGCAATCCTCCTCCTAAAGAATCGCCTTTCAGATTAGTTTGAATACTATTATTAATAATCGTACTATTTTCAATAATGATTTGATCAGGAGGATAAGCAAATAAAAATAATCCACCTCCTTGTCCGGCTCCAGTATTACCATCAAATAAAGAATTACTAATCTGAATGATTCCGCCTGTTAATCCAGGGCCAAAATTCGCACCGGAAGCATTTGCACCATCAGTATAAATGGCTCCCCCAGCACCATGATAATTATTAGAACCATTGGGAACAGTACCCCCTGGAACAGAGGTATTATTAATAAATTTAGAATTATCAACGGTTAAATTACCAAGTAAATGATTAATTGCACCTCCATTAATCCCCTTATTATTGGTAAATTCACTATCTTTAACCGTCAAAGAACCTGCGCTTTTTGTAGCGATCGCACCGCCCCCTCGTTCACTCCCGCCTAAAGTTCCATCATTATTATTAAATTTGCTATTAATCACAACCGTATTACTTTTAAATCCGGTATAAATTCCGCCTCCAAATTGGGCAACATTATCATTGAGTTCGCTATTTTCTAAGGTGAGGTTTGTTGAACCTCCCATGCGAATTCCTCCTCCTGCACCTGCTTCATCAATTCCTGTTGCATTACCATTAATAATAATCAGATTCTTAAGGGTTATAGTTGTAGGTTGAAATTGCTGATCAACTTGCAGTTCTAATACCCGAAATTGGTTTTCACCACTAATCGTTAGTTGACTGGGAACAGTACCCGAAATTAGTCCATCAATGGTAATACTTTTATTAATATTTAATTGACCTGTCGTCAGTTTTATGATAGGATTAGGTTGACTCGCTAAACTAGAATCAAATTGAATAATATCTCCAGATTGAGCTTGAGCGATCGCTTCTCGTAAAGAACCGATACCGTTATCATTTAAGTTCGTAACGATTAAAGTTGCCATGTTGATTGATCCTAATTTCGAGGGTTATTTTCAGATAATTATCCTTTCCAGCAAAGTTGATTAATATCCAGGATCGGATCTCATTTTTATTAATTGTCAACCGCGAATTTCCATCAAATTTGAGACCAGACTTTAAATCGTTGATGATTTGGGTCTAGCGGTTTATAAATTTCTAATAAGATTAAGCCTGATTTTAATAAATAGATTGGCCCTTTCACCCAGCCACCACGGGAAAGCACCAATCTAATTGTGGCACACTGCCAAGAAGCCACAAGAGCATATTATTAAAGCCCAAATGATGTTAATTTAAGCTTTAACTTATTAATAACCTAAGTTAGAGGTTTTTCGCCTCAGAAATTCTACGGAACTTTTTAATTAAAATAAACGTTGTAACTCCGAGAAATTATGCAGAAGCAGTATCCATCAAAAAGGGCGAGGAATACCCCGCCCCTTGTTACACAGAAGAATAGCTCTCCAACCCAGAATTAATCCCGATTAAAGGCAATCAGTAAGCGCAGGATAAAGATAAATAAATTGATGTACGTTAAATACATCGATAAAGCTGCGGATAAATACTGTTGGTCGTTGTAGGCGCGAGGTAACAAATAGAAGTCAACCACCGCCGCCCCAACAAACAAGACGACTCCTAGACCCGAAATCCCAATTTCTAACCAAGAGGGGGCAATGATCCCAAAGAAACTGAGGACAACTTGCGCCAGAATGACAACGAATAGGGCAATAATTCCGAGGTTGATGGTTTTGCTTAAGGCCATCCCATCGGACTCAGAGAGGTTAGACCCAATGGAACGCGCCCCAATAAAGGTGACTCCACACCCTAATGCAGCCACACCAATTCCGGCAATCCCAACACCATTAGTCCCTAAAGCAACAGCAACCAAACCGGTGAGAGTATAGCCTGTGAGTAGGCTGTAGGTCGCTAATAGGGGTAAGGCAGCTTTGCTATTACCCTTGTTAGCAACACCAGAAGCAACAAAAAATAGAACGAGTTGTGCAATCAGGGCTACCCAGAAAGTCGGCATGAACAATCCGGGGTTTGTCGCTAAAACGTTTAAACCCCCAAAGGTGCCCACCGCCGTGAGAATTAACCCACCACCCACATAGGGTAAAGCGTTAGCAATCACATTGGGGCCGAGGATGGCTTCATTTTTAGCTTCTCGTAAAGCTTGACGGAAGTTACTTGTACTGGTCATATCGTCCTTATGTAATTCACAATCAGAACACTATTTATTATTTTATTGTGACTGATTTAGTCAAGTTTGGTAATCTAACAACGATCTCATCCTAATCTAAAATCTATCCCTAAATCCAGTTACTGCACATCAACTAAAAACCCCTACACCGTAGATAGGGTAGAGGTTAGAGGGAATGAATAAATATAGTGTTTTAGAAAGCGGGTGGCGGGAATCGAACCCGCATTAATAGCTTGGAAGGCTGAAAGTTAAATTATCCTTAATTCCCTCACCGTAAAGGTTACAAGCAAGATAAGTCCTGTAGAATGTCAACCATCAGACATCAAACAGACATCAAAACAGGAAAATATGCACGATAAACCGCAGCGCCGTAAGGGTCAAGTTGGAGTCTCGGTTAAGGAGGGACGGCTTAGAATTAGCATCCCCCGTGAGATTTACGGCGGAAAACAAAAGTTTATTTATTTGGGTTGTCCTGACACGCCTGGATATCGGGGTAAAGCAGTTAACGCCGCTAAACAAGTAGAGATTGATATTGCTAATGGGGAGTTTGACTTTTCCCATCAGAAATATCTAAAAATGGTTAATCCTCAACAACCTTCTTTTACTGTTGTTGAAACCTTAAAACCTAAGCCAGAGTTATCTTTACAGCAATGTTGGGATTTATATTTTGACTATAAAAAAACGAGTTGGAAGAAGGGGGAAGACGGGACTAAATCAACGATGGATTATATGGAAACGTTAGGGAAATATATTCACAAATGTTCTGTGACTGATTTTGATGCTTTAGCTGTTCGGAAGTGGTTTTTAGACAATACAACCGAGTCTATGACTAAGCGGTGTTTAACTCACCTTAACGCTGCTGTGAGGTTTGCAATTAAACATAGAAAGATTAGTCTAATCAGTAGTCCGTTTGAGGGAATGCCTCAAGAATTAACCCATCATTATGAAGTTGAATCAGAACCGATGGCGTTATCTTTGGAGGAAAAACAGAAGATATTTGAAGCCTTCCAAAACCACAGAGGTAACTGGAACGGACGGGGTTATACGGGGTACTCCTATAGTTTTTATTACCCGTTTGTTAAGGGTTTATTCCTCATCGGTAGACGACCGGAAGAGATTTGTCAGTACCGATGGAGCATGGTTAAATCTGGACTTTTACACATCCCTGGACGGATTACAAAAACCGGACGTGATGGCAAGTTCCCACTGTACACTGAATTAGAGGAATTATTAAACAGTATTAAACCGGAAAACCCAGACCCTAACGCTTGGCTGTTTCCTAGTCCAAAAGGGTTAAAAATTAGCTATGGAAACTTTAGCAATAAAGCCTGGAATAAGGTTGTTGATCCTTTATTCCCAGACCGTAACTTAACGCCCCGGTGTGGACGGGATACCTTTATCACTGAACAGATTATTCTACATAATCGCTCTGAGAGTGTTGTTGCTAAATGGTGTGATACATCCCCTGATGAAATCCGAAGACGTTATCTAGGGGATGCTGCAATTTATGAATTACGACCGGGAAGTTTTACTGATTGATTGCTAACGCTAATCAAATAAGGATATCTGATCACCATCGGGTTTTGTGGGTTTAGGAGTGGGGTCAGATAGTCCTAACTCAGTCGGGGTAATTCCCAATCCGGGCAGAAACTTGGTGAAAAACTTCTCTCCGTCCTTACAACATCCCAACACTAACTGTGCTTTATGAACTAGAGGTAGTGTGAGTTTCTGCCACTCCCTTAAAAAGGCTTCTTTAGTCTTGTAGGTACAAATCTGATAACGAACAATATTTGCCGTCAAACTAACAACTAGCTTTTCCTTCTCGGTGAGTTTTTCCCCATTGAGATACCTCTTGACGAACTCTACGTCCTTTTCCTTATCAGAGGATTTTGGGTTAGGGGTATTTGACGGCGGGGGATTTTCGGGTTCTGTTTGGGGAATTTCTACGGGTTGAACTTCTGAATATTTATCGGGAGTGATTTTTTCTAGTGATATAGCACCTGAACCGTCACCATCGCTATAAACCTTAT